>JALHUB010000227.1 GCA_022865685.1 Dehalococcoidia bacterium
CAGGACCAAGGACAAGGCCATCGGGTTCATGAGCGTGGCTGCCATGGGGGAGCAGCGGACGTTCTCCCAGGACGAGATTAGCACGCTGAGCGCAATTGCCAGACAGGCGGCGGTCATCATCGAAAACGCCCGCCTCTACGAACAGCAGCAGGGGCAGCGGCAGCGCGCTGAGGCCCTGGTAAACGTGCTGACGGCCGCGGCATCAACGCTGAGCTTCAAGAAGGTGCTTGAGCAGTTGTGCCAGGCAGTCGTCGATATCAGCGTCGCCGACCGCGTGAGCATCTTCCTGATGGCGGAGGATGGCACACATCTGGAACCGGTCATGTCTCTCGGCGCCGACGATCCCGAACTGTGGGAGAAATTCCGCAACCCGCGACCGGGCTTCGAATCTGCTCCGGAATCGATGCGGCTATTCCAGACCGTGACGACCATGGAGGAGCCTATCGTCGCCGATGACGCGCCTTCGTCTCCGTTGCTCGAAAAATGGTGGGTCGAAACCTTTGGCATCAAGTCCATCGTCGAGTACCCGCTGCGCGTCAAGGACAGGACCATCGGCATGATGACCGTGGACTCCTTCCGCCGTCCGGTGCATTTTCCCAAGGAAGAAATAGATACCCTGGCTGCTATTGCCAAGCAGGCGGGAGTCATCATCGAGAACGCCCGCGTCTACGAGCGAGAGCAACAGCAGCATCAGCGCGCCGAAGCCCTTGTTGGCGTGCTGACGACAGCAGCCTCCACCCTCGGCTTGAACAAAGTGCTGGTAAAGATCTGCCAGACAGCGGTAGATATTAGCGTCGCCGACCGCTGCAGCATATTCCTAATCGGCGAGGACGGGCGTCTCATGCCCATGATGTCCCTCGGCGTCGAAGACCCCGAGGCCTGGGAGCGCTTCCGCAATGCTCAAGCTCTCGCTGGATCGAGGGCGACCTCGCCGGATTTGCGCCGGTTCTACGGCGCTGTGACGAAGATCGAGGATCCCGTCATCATCGAAGACGCGGCATCGTCCCCGCTCATACCAAGGTGGTGGCTCGATGCTTTTCAGGTCAAGTCGCTCGTCCACTATCCGCTTCGGATCAAGGACAAGACCATCGGCCTGATGACGATGGACGCCTTCCGTGAGCCGGTCCGTTTCCCCAAGGAGGAAGTGGACACCCTCGCCGCGATAGCCAGGCAGGCCGCCGTCGTCATCGAGAACGCCCGCCTCCACGAGCAACTGCAGCAGCAGGCGATAACAGACCATATCACCAATCTGTATAACCACCGTCACATCTTCCAACGCCTTGAGGAGGAGTTCGCGCGGGCCGCACGGAGCGACTCGACCTTCGCGGTCATGATGATGGACGTGGACAGGTTCAAGGACTTCAACGACACCTACGGCCACCTCGAAGGGGACGAGGCGCTGCGGTTCATCGCTCAGAGGCTACGGGAAACGCTCCGCGCCACCGACATCATCGGACGCTACGGCGGCGACGAGTTCCTGGCGATCCTGCCGGACACAACGCGCGCGGAGGCCGAAGAAGCAGGGTGGCGCATAATGTCGACCCTCGCCGAGACGCCCTTCACCTGGCCGGACTCCGACCGATCGGTGACCATCGCCATGAGCATCGGCATCGCCTGCTACCCCCAGGACAGCCAGACTAGAGACGAACTGATCGTGCTGGCCGACTCGGCGCTCTACGAGGCAAAGCGCCTGGGCGGCAGGCGCGCCCTACCCGTATCGACCGCCGACATCGAGGGCGTGCCCGCCCAGAGCCTCGGTTTCGGCCTCCTCCAGGGCCTGCTGAACGCCATCGCGCACAAGGATCCGTACACAAGGCGGCACTGCGAAGACAACGTCCGCTACGTCGACCTAATCGCGGATCGCCTCCACCTCACGGCGGATGACACGGAGTCGCTGCGCAAGGCGGCCCTCCTGCACGACGTCGGCAAGATCGCCATCCCGGACCAGACGCTCCTCAAGCCGGGACCGCTCGACAGCAGCGAGTGGGAGGTCATGCAGCAGCACGTCCGCTTTGGCGAGATGATCGTTAAGGGGATCGCCCAGATCTCCGACGCCATTGAGCCCGTCGCGACGCACCACGAGCGCTTCGACGGCGAGGGCTATCCGCGCGGCCTCAAGGGCAACGACATACCGCTGCTGGGACGCATCCTCGCCGTCATCGACGCCTACTCCGCTATGACGTTGGACAGGCCGTATCGCAATGCGCTATCGGAAGACATAGCGAAAGAGGAGCTGCGCAAGGGCGCCGGCACGCAGTTCGACCCGGACGTCGTCCAGGCTTTCCTCGAGACGCTCGTGGCGTCGCGAAAGCCGATCCGCAAGGTCGCCTAGCCGGCCCTCGCCTTCGTTCCCCTGACAGACTACTGAAGTGGGCTATCCCAGCAGAGCCTCGATATCGGGAAGGGCCGCGCGTGCCGCCTCCTCGCCGCGCCTCATGGCTTCGGCCAGGTGAAACGGCGAGTTGGCGCTTATCTTGACGACGTCCGGACGGATGCTCACGTCCGCCTGGGAGCGCGCGGGGACGTAGGTCAGTGTGTACAGCAGGAACAGCGCCGACGCCGCCAGGCTGGGGCCCGAGCGGCGTATCGGGTTGTCGAGTAATCGCACCAGGCGCCTGGCGAGCGGCCAGAACCGTCGCGGCATCGCTATCGACTCGCCGAGGATGACTTCGATGACCTTCTCCGCGCCCATACCGGCCGCCACCCGCACCGGCGCCTGCTCCCAGAACCCGCCGTCGACCACGTAGCGCCCGTTGATGCGCACCGGTGAAGCCATCAGCGGCACGGCGATGCTCGCCTCAATCGCCTTCAACACTGATCCCCTGCGGATGACCACCGGCCGTCGTTGAAACAGGTCCGAGGCGACGATGGTAAGGGGCAGCCGCAGATCGGCGAATGTGAGACCGTCGACGCGCTCGCAGAGCACGCGGCCGAGGGCATTGTTCGGCGTCAGCTTGAGACGGTGCCGGAAGAAAGCGAGAATATCCCGCGGACGGGTGCGCAATACGTCCTCTACCATCTCGCGACCCGTCGTGCCGGCCGCATACGATGCCGCGTAGGCCGCGCCGATGCTCGATCCGGCAATCAGGTCGATGGGGATTCCCGCCTCATCGAGCACCTTCAGTATTCCGGCGTGCGCGGAGCCCGTCGTGCCGCCGGCTCCCAGCGCCAGACCGATGCGCGGGCGCCTTGTCGTCATCGTCGCCTTCTCCGCCTGGGCAGCTTCGCTTCAGCTATATGATACACCAGATCCCGACGGTGCAGACCAGAGTCCCCGCAACCACTCTCAGCGTAACCCGCTCCTTGAGAAACACGACCGCCAGGGGCAGAGTGAACAGGGGGACCGTCGCCGTCAGGATGGCGGTCCGGCTGGCGCCCACGTCCTGGATCGCCGAGACGTAGAGCAGGCTGGCGACGCCCAGCCCGAAGACGCCGACGATGGCGGCGCCCGCCAAGTCAGCCGGCCGGTAACGACGCATCTGCAGGCCCGCCGGCGAGCCATACGCCGCCGCCAGCAGGATGGCCGCAACCGGCACAATGCGCATGATGCTGGCGGCTTCCGGGCCCAGGTTGCCCGAACCCGCTCGCAGCCAGACGGTCGAAAGCGCCCAGAACAAGGACGCGCTGAGGACGACAGGCAATCCCGTTCGCCAGCCGCGGCGCTGCCCGGGGGCCAGGCGGCCCTCGGCGACAACACCGCCACCCACCTCGCTGGTCGCTGGGGCGCCGCCCCGGCTCGTCAGAAAGATGATGCCCACAACGACGAGCGCGCTCCCCAGCAACAGCTCCGTGGAAAACGTCTCGTCGAGCCACAGCCAGGCGAAGAGGAAGGTGAACAGCGGATAGGCGCTCTCCGCAATGGGGACGGCAATGCTCGCCCCCAGGCTGCGCAGGGCAAGAAGGTAGAAGCTGTCGCCGACCGCGAAGGCAAGAATTCCTGAGCCGGTCATCGAAATCGCCGTAGCCGCCGACATCTCCTTGAGCTGGCCTCCGGCGGCGCTGGGAACGATGACCACGAGCAGGAAAACCGCACCGCAAACGGCACGCGTGGCGTTGACCGAGAGCGTGCCGATCCGCCGCGTCAGGAAGGCGAGGATGACGCCGGTCACGCCCCAGATAAACGCCGCGAGCAGGGCCTTCGCTTCTCCTGGCAATCCTGGCCCCCTGTCTAGTGCACGAAGGTGGCGACTATGGACGTACGACGACTTGGGCGCCGCGGGCAGGCGCCCCCGGCTACACGATAAGCCATATGCCGGCAACGCAGGTAATCGTCCCGGCGACGACGCGCGGCGTCACCCGCTCCCGCAGGAAGAGCACCGCCAGCGGCAGGTTGAACAGCGGCATCGTCGAGGTGAGGATGGCGGTCCTGCCGGCGCCGGCCTCCTGCACCGCCGCAATATAGAACAGGCTGCCGATGCCTACCGCCAGGATGCCCGCTGCCGCCACCGAAGCCACGCTGCCCCAGGCGAAACGCGGCGTCGACGAGTCCCGACGCATACCCAAGGTCGCGGGCAGCAGGAACAGCGTTGTGCCGCCGGCGCGCAGCACCCCCGCCGATACCGGCCCCAGGTCACCCGACCCCGCCCGCAGCCATGCCGTCGAGAGCGTCCAGAACACGGTCGCGATCATCAGCAGCAGGACGGCGCCCCGCCAGTCGAAACGGCTGCGCCTCCCGACGTGGACGGACGGCGAGATGACCGGCGTCGCCCGCCACAGCAGCAGGAAAATGCCGGCCATGATGAGCAGGCTTCCGCCGAGGACAGCCCACGTCACGGTCTCGCCGAGCCAGACCGACGCGACCAGGAACGTCAGCAGCGGATAGACGCTGCTCGACAGGGGCACCGCCAGCGACGCCCCCAACACGGGCAGGCTGGCGAAGAAGAGGCTGTCGCCGAGGCCGATCGCCAGGATGCCCGATCCGACCATCGCGATCACCGTCGCGGTCGAAACGGTGCGCAGCTCTCCCGCCGCGCCAGCGAAGGGGATCAGGAGGCAGATGAAGACGGTGGCGGAGAGGCTCCGTATGACGTTCAGCCTGAGGGGGCCGAGCCGTGGCGTCTGTGCGGCGAAGACTATGCCCGCTATCGCCCAGAGAGCGGCTGCCAGCAGGGCTTTCGCTTCTCCGGGCAACAGAAACCCCCTCTAGCAGTTGCCGGTGGGGCTATACCTACCCTCCAGAGAAGGGCTGGCAGGCTGCCTCCATCGCCTTTCGTTGCCTGGTGCTGCCCGCTGACTCTTAGCTGGGAAGAGCAGGCTCTACGGGGGCGGCGCGCCTTGCCGACCTGATTCCGTGCAGGAGGATGAGGACGAACGCAACGATCGACACAGCGATCACGCCCAGCGCCAGCAACTGCGCCATTCGGAGGCCAAGCACGACCTCCTTGTCCAGCCGCATAAAGCTGATGCCGAACCGCATCGCCGAGTACAGCGCAGCGTAGGTGAAGAACAGCAAGCCGTCACGCTTGAACACCTTGAACTTCCACAGCGCGACGAGCAGCCCCAGGATCACAAAATCGCCCAGCACCTCGTAAGCCGTGACGAACTGCATCGGCGGCAGGCCGAAGCTCGGGCTGTTGACGTTGGTGTACTGCACGGCGAACGGCAGCGAACTCGAATTCGCGATGATGTCACCGGCGACCAGGCAGCCGACTCTGCCGATGCCCTGCCCCAGGATCATCCCGAAAGAGGCGGCGTCGAGGCCGCGCAATAGCGGCAGCTTCTTCCAGGCGCCGTAGATGAGGGCGATGGCAACCGCGCCGATGAGCGCGCCGTACAGCGATATGCCTCCCTGGTTGATCCGGAAGACGTCCAAGCGCCTGCCCGCGAAGTCGCTCCAGTTCTCCAGCACGAAGAGCACTCGCGCGCCGATAATGCCCGCGGGCACGCCCACGAGGGCGATGGTGTAAGCATCGTCCTCCGTGAAGCCCGCCTTTCGCCCGAACCACACACCGAGCCAGACGCCCAGTCCGATGCCCAGCGCGATGAAGATGCCGTGCCAGGTCAGAAGAAGACCACCGAGGTGGCCGAGCTCCGGATTGATTCCGATCTTTATTGTTAGTAGCGCGTCCGTCATCAGCAGCCTCTCTGCCGTGTCAGTTATTTCAGGCCGAAGGCCTTCTCGTACAGTGACCGTACCTCAGGCGCCGCCATTCCCTTGGCGAGATAGCCGTCGCCCACGCGAAGCTCGAAATGCAGATGCATCTCGGCGTTCGGGTCTGTCAGCGACTCCGGCGTTCCGGAATTCCCGACATATGCTATCAGTTCGCCTTGCCTTACGGATACCCCTACGTCGATCCCATCGGCGATGCGGCTGAGGTGAGCGTAGCGCGTCACAACGCCGTTGCCGTGGTCGATCCAGACCTGCCGCCCGCGATAGGTGTCCAGCGCATCTTCGTCCGTCTGACCCTCGCTGGGGGTCTGTTTTTCCATCTCGTCGAGCTCCGCCTGAGTGAGCGGGCTGTAGTTCCAGTCGGCCCGGACCACCTTACCGGCCTTCGCTGCCAGCACCTCCGTGCCGGCGCCGATCGGCGTGCAGTTGTCCGAATCGTAGAAGTCGATGGCCTCGTGCGTGCCCTGGCGGTACTCGCGCGACGCCCCGGGCATGAGCTGGTCGCCGCTGGGAAGACAGCCGCCGGCGAGAGGGAAGGCGAAGCCGGTCAGGTCCGGTGGGCCCGGCGTCGTGGGCGATCGCGTTACAATCGACAGCACCTGCGTCGGCTTGGCGTCGGGTTTGCCCCCGCCGCAGGCAGCGAGTAGCAGGGCGAGGGCAGAAGCGAGTGGAAGCAGGAATGTCGCCGAGCGGAGCAGGAGAACCATCCTCCAGGTCGAGATGCCGATAGGGCTGGTTCAAGGATAACTACGCCCATCTCGTGGGGCAACCCCGTTCAGCGCGACGTTGCGACGCGAATGGCCGCCGCGTGGGCCGCCTCTTCCAGGGCATCGTCCAGCGGCGCGAGTTCGACCTCGCCGTAGCGACGCCGCAGGGCCAGGCGCAGCACGTGATCGGCGAAACGGGGGTTCTTCGGCAGGAGCGAGCCGTGCAGATACGTGCCGTAGGCGTTCTTATAGACCGCGCCCTCGGTCTTGTCGACGCCGTTGTTGCCGTAGCCGGTCCGTACCGTCGCCAGGGGTCGCGCCCCGCCGCCGAGGTAGGTGCGGCCACCGTGATTCTCGAAGCCAGCGAGCGTGCCACCGTCCCAATCAGCGACGACGTTGCCGATGCAGCGCGCCACGTCTTCGCCCGGGTGCTCCGTGTGGGCGTCGAAGATGCCCAGGCCGGGCAGGTCTTCACCGACCGCCGGTCGATAGTAGCGGGCGAAGAGCTGGTAACCGCCGCAGACCGCCAGCGCGGCCACGCCCTCCTCGACCGCCTGCCGGATCGCCTCGCCCTTGACATCGATCAGGTCGCGCACGATGCGCCGCTGCTCGCGGTCCTGGCCGCCGCCTATGAAGATGAGGTCGTAGGCCTGCGGGTCGAGCCTGTCGCCGAGGTCGAGCTCGTCGACCGTTAGCTCGATACCGCGCGCCCGGCAGCGATGCCGCAGGCAGATGATGTTGCCGCGGTCGCCGTAGAGGTTCATCAGCTTCGGGTAGAGGTGAGCCAGGCGAATCGACAGGTTCACGACGGCGCCTCCCAGTAGGGGGCCGCGCCGCCGCGCTTTGCCAGCAGGCCGCGGACCTCCAGCATCGCCGTGTACGTCGGCAGGACGAAGAGCTGTTCGCCGGGCGGCGTCTCGCGCAGCGCCAGCGCCAGCGCCTCGTCGGTGCCCCGCACGACCGGCAGGTCCGACGGGAATCCGGCATACTTCAGTCGTAGCGCCATGTCCTCCGCGCGATGCCCCGAAACGATGGTCGATGCCGCGCCGTCCGCCAGCAGCTCGAAGTCCGCATCCCATATCCACGACACGTCGCGGCCGTCGGCGATGTCGTCGTTCAGGAGCAGCAGCAGCCGCTTCTCGCCCGGCACGGCGGCGATGGTGCGCAGCACCTGGTTGAGGCCGGCCGGGTTCTTGCCGAGGAAGACCTGGACACGCCGGCCGTCGATCTCGAAGCGCTCCTGCCGCCCGAAGGCCGCGTCGACCGCCTCGATGCCAGCCCTCACGGTTTCGACGTCGAAGCCGAGCGCGAGGCCGCCGGCGAGCGCCGCCAGCGCATTGTAGGCGTTGTAGAGGCCGCTCAGCCTCAGCGACAGCGCCGTCTTGCCCTGTGGCGTCGCGACGCTAAGCGTCGTGTCGCCGCCCGGCTCCAATCGAATGCTCGTGGCGCTCACGTCGGGCTGCGGACGTGACTTCTCGCAGCCGGGGCAGCGCCAGTGCCCGACGTGGCCGTAGAAAAGGGTGTCGTAGACGTACTCGCTGCCGCAACCGGCGCACCAGCGCGAGTCGGCGGCGTGCTCCGGACCAGCGAGAGCCGCCGAGCGGTCGTCGACGCCGTAGAAGATAACCGGCCCGCGCGCCGATTCACGCAGCGCCGCCACGGACGGGTCGTCGGCGTTGAGCACAGCTATCCTCGACTCCGGCGCCGCTTCGAGCGTGCTGCGCCAGCGCGCCGCTATCGAATCGACCTCGCCATAGCGGTCGAGCTGGTCGCGGAAGAGGTTGGTGAAGATGAGGACGCGCGGCTTGATAGCGCGCACCGCCTCCGGCAGCGTGGCTTCGTCGACCTCGAACACGCCGAGGCGCCGCTCTGCCTGCGACAGCCGGCCCAGCAGGCCCGCGCTGTCGAGCAGGGCCGTCGCGACGCCGCGCATCAGGTTCGAGCCGCTTCGGTTGTGCAGCGGGGGGTATCCCGCCTTCGCGGCGACGCTGCTGAGCATGTGGGCGGTCGTCGTCTTGCCGTTTGTGCCGGTGACGATGATGGAGCCATGGCCGAGCTGCGCCGCCAGCCTCTCGACCAGTCGCGGCTCGACTTTCTCAGCGACGACGCCGGGGAGCGCCGTACCGCCGCCCCGTCCGAAGGCGCGGCTGGCGGTGCCGGCAAGCTTGCCGGCCGCTATCGCTGCCACGACTCTCAGGGACATCACGTGCTTCCTCTTCGCCGGCCTCAATCCGCACAGGGCGGGCATCTTGCCTGCCGCTTTTAGTCTATCCCTTGTTCGGCTCCGGCCGGAAGCCCCGCAGTCGCAGCGAGTTCGTCATAACGGAGACGGAGCTGAACGCCATCGCGGCCGCCGCCAGGATCGGGTTGAGGAAGCCATGCGTGCCGAAGAACGGCTCCAGCACCGTGGGCACGCCGGTCTGCGAAAACAGCGGATAGAGGACGCCCGCCGCAATCGGTATGAGGGCGACGTTATAGACGAACGCCCAGAAAAGGTTCTGTCGAATCGTGCGCATCGTGCGGCGACTCAGCGACACCGCCGTCGCCACGCCGTCGAGGTCGCCGCGGATGAGCGTGATGTCCGATGCCTCAATCGCCACGTCCGTGCCCGTGCCGATGGCGATGCCCACGTCGGCCTGCGCCAGCGCCGGCGCGTCGTTGATGCCGTCGCCGACCATCGCGACCGTCTTCCCCTCCGCCTGCAGTAGCCGCACCTGCTCCGCCTTGTCCTGCGGCAGGACCTCCGCCAGCACGCGGTCGACGCCGACCTCGCGCGCCACCGCCTCCGCCGTCTGACGGTTGTCGCCCGTTATCAGCGCAACCTCGATGCCCATCGCCTTCAGGCGGGCGACGGCTTCGGCAGCGCCCGGCTTCACTGTGTCCGCAACGGCGACGATCCCGGCGAGGCGGCCGTCAATGGCGACGTACATCGGCGTCTTCCCTTCGGCGGCCAGCCGCTCGCTCTCCGGCAGCAGCCCATCGAGAGTGAGCCCGTTCTCCGCCATCAGCTTCAGATTGCCCGCAAGCACCCTGCGGCCGTCGACCGTCGCCTCGACGCCGCGACCGGGCAGCGCCGTGAACTCCGTCGCGTCGGACAGCGCCAGACTTCGCTCGCGCGCCGCCGCGACCACCGCCTCGCCCAGCGGGTGCTCGGAGCCGCGCTCGGCGCTCGCGGCCAGTCGCAGCAGCTCCGTCTCAGCCCAGCCGTCGGCGGGGAGAACGTCCGTGAGCGATGGCGCTCCGACCGTGAGCGTTCCCGTCTTGTCGAATACGATGGCGTTGATGCGGTGCGCCGTCTCCAGCGACTCGCCGCCGCGGATGAGGACGCCGTTCTCCGCGCCCTTGCCGGTACCCACCATGATTGCCGTCGGCGTCGCCAGGCCGAGGGCGCAGGGGCAGGCGATGATCAGCACCGCGACCGCGTTCAAGAGCGCGAAGGTGAACGCCGGCGTCGGTCCCAATACAAGCCAGATAACGAACGTCAGCGCGGCGACGCCTATCACCGCCGGCACGAAAGAGCTCGCCACCACGTCGGCGAGGCGCTGGATCGGCGCCTTCGATAGCTGCGCCTCCTGCACCAGGCGCACGATCTGGGCCAGCACGCTGTCCTGCCCGACGCGGGTGGCGCGAAAGCGGAAGCTGCCCGTCCGGTTGATGGTCGCGCCGATGACTTCGTCGCCGGGGCCCTTCTCAACCGGGATGCTCTCGCCCGTAATCATCGACTCGTCGACCGCGGAGCGCCCTTCGAGGACGTCGCCGTCGACAGGTATCTTCTCGCCCGGCCGCACGACGACGACGTCGCCGGCAACGACGTTTTCGACCGGGATGTCCCTTTCGTCGCCGTCCCGCACGACGCGGGCCGTTCGCGCCCGCAGGCCCATCAGGCGCTTGATCGCCGCCGAGGTGCGGCCCTTCGCCTTCGCCTCGAGGTAGCGTCCCATGAGGATGAGGGCGATGATTACGGCCGCCGTGTCGAAATAGACGGCAGGCTCCACGTCCGCGGCCCGGAAGAGACCGGGCGCGAAGGTGGCGAAGACGCTGTAAATGTAGGCCGCGCTGGTGCCGACCGCGACCAGCGTGTTCATGTCGGCGTCGAGGTGGCGCAGACGGTTCCAGGCGCCCTCATAGAACTGCCAGCCCGCCCAGAATTGCACCGGCGTGGCCAGCGCGAAAGAAGTGACGGTCACAACCGCCATCGGCAGCCCGGAGACAAGGGGCAGGTGCTGGTACTGAGCCGCGACGATGAGAAACGCGCCGATGACGCCGGCGAAGAGGAACTTCCGCCACAGCGTCCGCTCCTCCCGCTCCCTCGCCCGCTGCTGCTCATCGGGGGCGGCAAGCGCCTCCGGTCGCGCGTGGTAGCCCGCGTCCTCGACCGCCTGGTAGAGGCTGTCCAGCGTACACGACTGCGGATCGAAGGCGACCGTCGCCTGCTCTATCGCCAGGTTCACCGCTGCACTCTCGACGCCCGGCACCTTCTTCAGCGAGTTCTCGACGCGAAGGACGCAGGACGCGCAGTGCATCCCTTCGATAGGAATGACGGTTTCGTTGCGAGTCTTGGTTGCCATGATGGACCGCCTACTTGTTGGCCAGCTCGTACAGCTCCCTCAGCTCCCCGACGACCTGCTCCTCGCGGCCGTCGCGGATCCCCTCGACGACGCAGGTGCGCAGGTGGCCCTCCAGCATCAACTGCTCGAGCTTCTCGATGGCGCGCCGCACGGCGAACGACTGCTTGAGGATGTCTACGCAATACGCGTCCTCCTCGATCATGCGCCGCACGCCGTTGAGGTGGCCCTCAATGTATCTGAGCCTTTTCAGGCTTTCCGCGCGGGTGGAGTCCTGCACCGTCCGCCCTCCTTCAATCTACCTGTTGCACCCTACCCCCATGGGAGGGGTTCATTCTCATTATCGACCCCCCGGCAACGCCTGTCAAGAGGGCAGGACGAGGTAGTAGGGGCGCACGGCCGTGCGCCCCTACACGATTCGCGGCGGATGCGGAGCCCCGCTGCTACGGCCTGTTCGACGTCCCTGGGCGAGCGGGTGGGAAGATCGTGGCTCATGATGCGGCAGGCGGCAGCGGGCCCCGTCAGGCTTTCAGACTTGCCTCATGCTAAGGCTGTGGACGTCGCCGCTGAACGTGATTTCGAACTCGGCGGTGACCGGCTCGCCGTTGTCGCAATATACACCCAGCCTTACCCGATGACTTGTCCTGCCTCGAGAGTCTGAGGGAAACCCGGACGTGCGTTGAGATCGGTCCAGATGGTGGCGACTTCTTTGTTGTCATCCGTCGCCACCACAACGGCAAGGAACTGAGACTCCCCCCGGGCCAAGTCTAACGGCTCAAGACTCTGCCCTTCAGGCATGTCCGCCCACTTCAGCGGCATCGGATCGCGATCTTCGCGCAGCGACCCGTCCGTTCTATAGACCTCAATCATCCTGCCCCGGCACCATTTGGCGGTACTGCGCCCTCTGTTCGTAACCTTCACTCGCACCCAATGCGCCATGTGCCCTGACTGAAGGCTCGTGTCGCGGCAATAGGGCTCGCGTGGTTCATAGTCGATATTGATGTTCGGCCTTAGCCAGCGGGTGCGCATCCAAGGGGCCACGAGGCCGAGAACGAGGGCCACGGCAGTAGCGCCAATGGTACCCCCTGCTATTAGCCATTCCCTAATCGATTCCTCGCGGGTTGTCTGCAGGGCGATGTCCAGCATGAAGGCATTCTATCACGGGCCAGCACCGGACCGGCGATCGGTGATAAGGCCGCTAGGAACGCGAAGGCCGCCGACCCATTACGGCGTCGACGGCCCCTCGATGCTATCCGTGCTGTCTCGCTAGACGCGCGCCTCCAGCGTGGCCCCGCACTGACCGCAGAAGCGGTTGCCCGGCGTGTTCGCCGTGCCGCACTTGTCGCAGACAACGGCCGGCGTCTGCTGCTGCACGGGCGGACTCTGTGCCGGCGGCGACTCCGCAGTCGACTGCGCCTGCGTTATCTGCTTCGGCTCGTCGTCTTCTTTGCTGGCCTTACGGAACTCGCGGATCCCCTTGCCTATCGCCCCACCAACCTCCGGCAGCCGGCCGACACCGAAGATTATGATGACCACGGCGAGGATCAGCACCAGCTCAATCGGCCCCATCGGACCAATTCCGACGAGCGGAGCCAGGCCTAGAAGCGGCATAGTAACCATCCTCCTCCGCGCCTCAAGAAATGCGCATCTAGAGCGTAACACCCCGCATATAGCGAGTCAAGAACGACACCTCCTCGCAGCGGGATGCGGCCGCCGAGCCCCGCGGCTTGCCAGACTCAACGCGCCTGCCCTATAATGCGCCCTACCACCCTTCGGGAAAGGAGCTCGCGGATGCCGACGCCCTACGCCTACTTCAAGAAGCAGTTCGTGCCGCTCGCCGAGGCCAAGATCGGCGTAATGACCCACGCCTTCAACTACGGCACCGGCTGCTTCGAGGGCATCCGCGGCAACTGGAACGAGCAAGACGAACGCGTCTACCTTTTCCGACTCCGCGACCACTTCCTCCGCCTCGGCCGGAGCTGTCGCATCCTGAAGATCGACCTTCCCTACAGCCCGGAAGAGCTGTGCGACATCGCCACGAAACTGGTCGGCATGTGCGGCTATACCGAAGACGTCTACCTGCGACCCATCGCCTATAAGAGCTCCGAGGTCGTCGGCGTGCGCATGCACAACCTGGAGGACGACCTGGTGATGTACGTCACGCCCTTCGGCCCCTACCTCGACCTCGAGAAGGGCATCCGCTGCATGACCTCCTCCTGGCGCCGCGTCGACGAGCTGTCGATCCCGGCGCGCGCCAAGGTCACCGGCATCTACGTCAACTCCGCCCTGGCCAAGACCGAGGCGCAGGAGAACGGCTTCGACGAGGCGGTCATGCTCGCCAGCGACGGCCACGTCTCCGAGGGCAGCGGCGAGAACATCTTCATCGTCGAGGACGGCACCCTGATCACGCCCTCCCATTCCGATAACATCCTCGTGGGCATCACGCGCGACACCGTCATCCGCCTGGCGCGCGAGGAGCTGGGCATCGAGACGGTCGAGCGCCCGATCGCCCGCGCCGAGCTGTACACCGCCGACGAGTGCTTCATGACGGGCACCGCCGCCCACGTCACCGCCGTCGTCGACGTCGACCGGAGGCCGGTGGGCAACGGCAAGACCGGCGCGATAACGGCCCACCTGCAGAAGCTTTACCTCGACGTCATCTGCTGCAAGAACAACAAGTACGCGGACTGGTGCACGCCTGCGTAGCCGGCGACGTCATGCAATTCCGACCCCTTCGCGCTACCGGCATCGCCCTCGGCGGCTTCGCGTCTGCCTGGGCTTTCGTCTTCGCAGCGCTGCTGCTCCTGCGCAGCGCGACGCAGCCGGTCTCCCTGTCGACCGTCTTCTGCTACCTGATCGCCGCCGTCTTTCTGGGCATCGCGGCGCTGGCGGCCTACTGGACGTGGGCCTGCGCCACGCTGCGCTACACCCTCGACCGGAACGGTCTCTCTATCCACTGGGGCTTCGTCCGGCAGGTGATACCCCTCGACAGCGTTAAGCGCCTGGCCCGCGGTGAGGTCATCGCCCTGCCGCGCATCAGCGGCGTCAACTGGCCCGGCTACCACGTCGGCCGCTCCGAGATCCGGGAGGTCGGCGAGACGCTCTTCTACTCGACGCATCGCCGCCTCGCGGACATCGTCTACGTCGTGACGCCGTCGCTGACCTACGCCGTCTCGCCGCCGGATCCGCAGCAGTTCATCAGCGACGTCGAGTCGATGCAGAAGCAGGGCGCGACGGTGCCGCTCAAGCAAGTGCCGCGCCGGCAGCCTATTGCCGACCAGCCGTTCTGGCTCGACCGCTGGGCGCAGGGTCTGGCCGTCGCCGCCGTCGTCCTCTGCGCGGCCACCTTCGGCGTCATCTTCCGCAACTACGGCGGCCTGCCCGACAGCATGGCGATCTCCTTCCCACCGCTGGAGGTGGAGCGGATCGCCTCCAAGCATGAGCTCCTATCGCTCCCGACGACCGCCTTAGCGATCCTCCTGGTCGGCCTCGTCGCCGGCTTCGCGATTCGCGCCTGGGAGAGGCTGGCGTCGTACATGCTGCTGGCGTCGCTTGTCGCCGTGCAGGGCGTGTTCCTCTGGGGCGCTGGCGTCGCCGTCAGCTAGCGTTCCGCTCGACATTGACAAGCCCCTAAGCGCACCTTACGATCGACCGGGTCCTTCTTCGAGGAGGCGCATCATGTGGGTGTTCGGACGGCCGGATTGTCGAGAAGCTGAAGGAGAAGAGCGACATCAAGGGTCTTGTCAAGGCGCTCAGCCACCGGAAGCGCTCCGTGCGCGACGCCGCCGCGGCCGCTCTCGCTGAGTTGGACGATTCGCCCGAGGTGCAGGCAATCCTCTCCGAATTCCGCGACAATCCCGACCGCGCCGAGCTTCAACGTCGATCGCAGCGAATCGTTGACCCGGCGTCGCAGTATGACCGCGTCGACGGGCACTTCGGCGGCTTCCAATGACTGCCTAGCCGGGGATGAGGAGGGAGATCACAAAGCCCAACGCGAAGCAGACCGGGAACGTCAGCACCCACGCCAGCAGAATCTCCTGCGCAATCCCCCAGCGCACCGCCGAGAAGCGACGCGTCGCGCCCACGCCTATGATCGCCGAGCCGATGGTGTGCGTCGTGCTTAGCGGTATGCCGAAGCGCGCGCTCACCGTGATCGTCACCGCCGCCGCCGTCTCTGCCGCGAAGCCGTGCACCGGCTGGAGGTGCGTGAGACGCATCCCCAGCGTCTTGATGATGCGATAGCCTCCCAGTCCCGTGCTGAGCCCCATCGTCGTCGCCGCGAGGAGGATCACCCAGATGGGAACCTCGAAGGCGCGATGATAGTGGATTGCGAGCGCCATCGCCATCACGCCCATCGCCTTCTGGCCGTCGGCCGTGCCGTGGCTCCAGGCCATGAACGCCGCCGAGCCCAACTGGAGAAAGCCGAAGGTCCTCTGGACGAAGGCCGGGCTCGCCCGCCGCAACAGCCATGTCAGCAGCACCATCAGGATGACCCCGCCCAGTGCCCCGAAGACGACCGCCGCGCCGAGGCCGGTGAACACCTTCTCCCAGCCGCTGTACTCGAGGACGCCGAAGCCACCTGTCGTCGCCACGGCGGCTCCCGCCAATCCCGCCAGGATCTCGTGCGTCTTGCTCGTCGGCAGGCCGAAGTACCAGGCGAACGTGCTCCAGACGATGACCGCCGCGCAGGCAGCTACTATCGTCTCCAGGTTGATCTGGTTGAGGTCAACGATCCCCTTGCCAATCGTCGCCGCCACGGCGGTCCCCGAGAGTGCGCCCAGGAGGTTGAACAGCGCCGCCATCGCCACGGCCGGGATCGGCGGCAGAACGCGCGTCGAGACGACGGTCGCGACGGCGTTCGGGGCGTCCGTCCAGCCGTTTACAGCCTCAAATCCAAGGATGGCGATGAAGGTGACGACCAGAAAGGGGAAGGAGTCGACCAATAGGTGTCCTTCCAGACTCGCTGCTGACTTCGTGGAGCCGCGGAGTGGTCTGAGTGCCGTGCTCCTCGACAGCCTACGGTAGGAGCCAGGCTATGAGCCAGCCCAGGCCGAAGCAGATGGGGAACGTCAGTATCCAGGCCATGACGATGTTCTGCGCGACACCCCATCGCACCGCCGAAAGCCGTCGCGTAGCGCCGACGCCCATGATCGCCGAGCCGATGGTGTGCGTGGTGCTTAGTGGTATGCCGAATCGCGAGCTGACGGTAATGGTCATCGCGGCCGCTGTCTCCGCGGCGAAGCCGTGTACCGGCTCGAGGTGCGTCAGCCGCATGCCCAGCGTTTTGATGATGCGCCAGCCTCCGAAGGCCGTGCTCACCGCCATCGTCGAAGCGGCGAGGAGGATGACCCACAGCGGCACGTGGAAGTTGCCCACCGCTTCTCCCGGGTGGTAGTAGATCGCCAGCGCCATCGCCATCACGCCCATCGCCTTCTGGCCGTCGGCGGTGCCGTGGCTCCAGGCCATGAACGCCGCCGAGCAGAGTTGCAGCGGGCTGAACAGGCGATATGTCAGCGCCGGGCTGGCGCGTCTCAACGCCCACAGCAGGGCGAACATCAGCAGGAAGGCGCCAACAAAACCCCCGACGACCGCGACTCCCAGGCCGGTGAACACCTTCTCCCAGCCCGATAGCAGTAGCACGTCCCTGCCGCCGACCGCCACCCCCGCACCCGCAATGCCGGCGACGATGCCATGGCTCTCGCTCGTCGGCAGGCCGAAGTAGGCGGCGAGGCTGCTCCAGATGACGACTGACAGGGCAGCGGCGGCTACCGTCTCCAGGTTGACGACGTTCAGGTCCACTATCCCCTTGCCGATCGTCGTCGCCACGGCCGTGCCGGAGAGCGCACCCAGCAGGTTGAAGAACACGGCCATCGCCACGGCTGTCGACGGCTTGAGGACGCGGGTGGAAACGACGGTCGCGATGGCGTTGGGCGCGTCCGTCCAGCCGTTCACGGCCTCGAATGCGAGGACGATGATCAGCGTGATTACCAGGAATGCGAATGAGTCTGTCATTTACTCCTTCTCTGCGGAGCCCGCACAAACTCAAAAAAGAAGGCCTTTCGGCCTTCTGCTTGTTCTCTACGCGTCCGACTCCACAACTCAGGCATGTCTCAGAACGATGCCCTCCAGCACGTTAGCGACGTCCTCGGCGCGGTCTGTGGCCTGCTCGAGCTGCTCATAGACCTCACGCCACTTGATGATCTCCGCCGCGCTCCCCTCTTCGTCGAAGAGCTCCGCGATCGCCTTGCGATAGAGGTCGTCGGCGACGTTCTCCAGCCGGTTGACCTCGACGCAGTAGGGGAGGATGTCGCGCAGTCGCTTGTGGTCCCGCAGGTGCGAGATCGCCTGCTCGACCTTAACGGTCATGAGGCGCACGACGTCGGCTATCTCGCGGCTACGCTCCGTCGGCTGCGCTATCTTATAGATGCGCATCGCCGTGGACGCGCCCTCGATGTAGTCCATCACGTCGTCCATCCGCTCCGCCAGCAGGGCGATGTCCTCCCGCTCGATCGGCGTGACGAACGTCTTGTGGAGGAGGTTGACGATGTCGTGGGTGATGGTGTCGCCGTTGTGCTCGAGCTCCGTGATGTGCCCGCTCTTCATATCGAGATTCTCGTAGTGGCCTACGAGGTCTGTCAGCGCCTCAGCGGCATCGACGAGATTACGGGCGCCATCATGGAGGAGGACGTAGAAGCGTTCGTTCTTGGGGAGGAAAGGAATCCTCGGCATATTCAAACAAAAAGGTAACACAGCCCTGCACGGCGGTCAATGAGGCTGGGAGGAGTCTCTCCGATTGCGCCGGCAACTTAACAACAACTTAACTTGGAATGACACTTCTCAGACGTTGAAGAGGACGTGGAAGACGTCGCCGTCCTGCACCTCGTACGTCTTGCCCTCGCCGCGCAGCGCGCCCCGTTTTCGCGCCTCCGCCAGCGAGCCCAGCTCCAGAAGCTCGTCCCAGCGAATGACCTCGCCCCTGATGAAGCCCTTCTCCATGTCGGAGTGCACGCGGCCCGCTGCCTTGACCGCCGGCGTGTTCTTCGGGACGGCCCAGGCGCGACACTCGTCCTCGCCGAGGGTGAAGAAAGAGATGAGCCCCAGGAGCTCGAAGGAGAGCCGGCTGATGCGACTCGCCACCGGCTCGCCAAGGCCGAGGTCGGCGCGGAACTCCGCCGCCTCTTCCTCCGAGAGATCGTTTAGCTCCATCTCCAGCTTGCCGCAGAGGGCCGCCACCGCCGTCTGCGCACCCGCCTGTCGACGGTACTCCGCCTCCATCTCCTCCTGCCGCGACACGTCCTCTTCGCCGATGTTCAGAAGCGTGAGCAACGGTTTCGCCGATAGCAGGTTGAAGTTGCCGAGGGAGCGGACATCTTCCGTCGAAAGGCCCTGGGCGTGGAGCGGCTTCTCCTGCTCGAATCCCTCTTTGATCCGACGCAGCAGCGCCAGCTCGCGCTCGCCGGCCTCGCGTTCACCCGCGCGCGCCGAGCGGACGACCGTGTCCAGTCGCTCCAGTCGCCTCTCGACGATCATCAGGTCGGCGAAGACGAGCTCCAGGTTGAAGGAGTCGATGTCGCGCGCCGGGTCGACCGAGCCTTCGGGATGCGGGACGGCATCGTTCTGAGAGGCCCGGACCACGTGCATGAGAGCGTCGGCGCGGTCGAGCGCGGCCTGGACCTGCGGCGTGGGGCCCTCTCCACGACCGGCGCCGCGCCACGTTAGACCGCCCGGGACGTCGACGACCTGGATGTCGGCGTGGGTGACCTTCTTGGGATGGGAAAGCGCCGCCAGCTTGTCCAGCCGCTCGTCGGGCACCTTGACGGCGCCTATGTGCAACTCCGCCTCACCCGTGTAGGTGCCGGTTGGGGCGTGTCCGTGCGTCAGGGCGTTGAAGACGGTCGTCTTGCCCGAGCGAGCAAGACCCACAATCACCAGCTCCATGCCAGCCTCACGTGCGAGATCGGTCCCTCGTCAGCATTGGATCACGCTCGCGAGGCGCGTCGGTCGACCTGCGACGCAGCGCTCGCCGCCAGCCGCGACTGACCCGTCGGACAGATGTCGAGCAGGGGGCAGCCGGGGCACAGCGGCTCCTTGCGACACTTCACCTTCGCGTGCCGAACGATGAGCGCGTGGTACTCGTTGAACAGCGCCGTCTCCTGCGGGAGGGCGTCGGTGAAGAGCGATCGCCAGCCGTCGTACGTATCGACGCCCGGGGGAATGCCCAGCCGGTCGAAGATGCGCCGCGTGTAGGCGTCGACGACGAAGGCCGGCTTACGGGCCGCGTAGAGGATGATGTCGTCCGCCGTCTCCGGCCCGATCCCGTACGTCGCCAGGAGCGCCGCCCGCATCTCCCCGACGGGCAGCGCGAAGAGGCGCTCCAGCCTGCCGTCGAAGCGCTCCGCCAGCATCGCCGCGAACGCCCTCAACTTGCGCGCCTTCATCCGGAAGTAGCCGGAGGGCCGGACTGCCCGCTCCAGCTCCTCGTCCGGCGCCCGGAGCAGAGCGTCGAAGGATAGCAGGCGATCCTCGCGCAGCCTCGCCAGCGCCGATTCGACGTTCTTCCAGGCGGCGGACTGCGTGAGGATCGCCCCGACAACGACGACGAACGGGTCGTCGCCGGCCGGCCACCAGTGCTGCGGACCGTAGAAGGCGAGGAGACGGCGGTAGACGTCGAGCAGGCGCTCTCGCATCTCCGAGCGCACCTAGCGAGGCGGCAGTGCCTGCCTGCCGGTAGGCGAGGGATGCGCGACCCACTCCGGCAGGCGCACCTCCGAAGGGGCATCGTAGTGGGGGATGTACGGCTTGATGTCCAGCACAGGCGTCCCGTTGATGGCGTCCAGCCCCTTCACCCGCAGCACGTTGCGTCGCCGCTTCACCAGCCTGACGACGGAGATGCCGACAGGGTTCGGCCGGTGCTGCGTCCGCGTCGCGAAGACGCCCTGCAGCGGATAGCGCGGGTCGCCGCGGGGGTGGCAGTGCGTGCGGCTGCGCGCGTCGTCGCTGACCTTGTGCAGGTGGAAGAGGATCACCACGTGAGAGTACCCCTCGATGCCGTCCAGTGCGCCCGTCAGGTTCTTGCGCACGATGACGTCCGAGGGGACGTCCTCCCATCCCTCCATTCGCGGCTCCCGCACGCGGTTGCGGACAATGCCGATCGGCTTCAGGTTCACCGGCTCCGTCGGGATGAGCTGCTCGGGCCATAGACCCAGCTTCGTCAGGAAGTTCCTCAGCCTGTTGCCCAGGGGCATTCGCGCCTCCTTCGCGGACCGCCGTCTCCCGCGACCGGCCCGCGGCCATCGAAAGCTTAGCACAGGAGGGGAAGCGCGCCAAGACAACCCGCCTATTGACAGAATAGGGGTCGCGTTATAGATAGGCCAATCGTAGCGCCTACTATGAGCCCTTCATCAGGAGTGACTACCTCATTCGGTTGCTCACTTCAGGACCCACCGGCGGACCCTCCGCATACATGGACCGGAGCCCCAACCACGTCAACCTGCTTCTGGGAAGGAACATGGAGCTATGGGGTGACCAGGGCGCGCAGACAATAAACGTCCCCACCCTGGCATCCTCGCAGGTCAGGACGATAACCGTTATGTTCAACGACTTCGTCCAGTGGCCCTAGTATCAAGGGCATGGGGATAGTCGACAAAGGTAGCCAATAGCGTAGGTGATGGACAGGGAGCCCCCTTTCGGGGGCTCCCTGCTGATTGCCGGCTGAAAGAACTACTAGCCGAGGCGGCAACCAGGCACCCTGCCATGGCCGTCCCTGCGGACTCGAATCCCTTCACCGTAACCCTCGACTGTGATACAATTCGGAAGCTGAAAGGAGCCGCAAAGCCATCTCCGAAGGCTGGCGCCGCCCGGATCAGCGGCGTCGTCTCCCCCGGCTTTTGGCCGCTACCGAACGAAGAAGACGAGAATCCGAAGGCCTATGGCATCGACAGGCAAACCGGCGGGCGGGCCCGACACCAAGGCCCCCGCATCGCCTCGCTCGCGCGAGCAGGGGCAGTACACCGCGCGCGACATCCAGGTCCTCGGTGGCCTGGAAGCCGTGCGCCGCCGCCCCGGCATGTACATCGGCAGCACTGACCAGCGCGGCCTCCACCACCTGGTCTACGAGATCGCCGATAACGCCATCGACGAAGGCATGGCCGGCTTCTGCGACCACATCGAAGTCGTCCTCCACGCCGACGGCCCCGTTACTGTCTGGGACAACGGCCGCGGCATCCCCGTCGACGTGCACGAGAAGACCGGCAAATCGGCGCTGGAGACGGTCATGACCCTCCTGCACGCCGGCGGCAAGTTCGGCGGCCAGGTCTACAAGGTTTCCGGCGGCCTCCATGGCGTCGGCGCCTCCGTCGTCAACGCCCTCTCCGAGAAGATGTGGGCAGAGGTGCGCCGCGGCGGCAAGGCCTACGTCCAGGAGTACGAGCGCGGCATCCCCGTCAGCGACGTCCACCAGGAGACGGAGCCGCGCTACCGCTCGTCGTGGCAGGCGAGAGGCATGCTGCCGGCGTCCGTAAACGGCACGACCATCTCCTTCCTCCCGGACGGCAAGGTCTTCGCGGAGCTCGACTACGACTTCACGACGCTCGCCCAGCGCCTGCGCGAGTGCGCCTACCTGGTCAAGGGAGTCTGGATCCGCCTCCTCGACGAGCGCGACGGCCGCGAGCTGACGTTCTACTTCGAGGGCGGTATCCAGAGCTTCGTCCGCCACCTCAACCGCGAGCGCATCGTCCTCCAGCCGCGACCCATATACATCGAGAAGCAGAGCGACAGCACATCGGTCGAGGCGGCGCTCCAGTACAACGACGGCTTCACAGAGGCGACGTTCAGCTTCGCCAACACCATCAACACCATCGACGGCGGCAGCCACCTCACCGGCTTCCGCAGCGCCCTCACCCGCGTCCTCAACGAGTACGCCCGCAAGCAAAAGCTGCTCAAAGACGACGACTCCAACCTCTCCGGCGAGGACGTGCGCGAGGGGCTCGTCGCCGTTATCAGCGTGCGCCTGCCGGAGCCGCAGTTCGAGGGCCAGACGAAGACGCGCCTGGGCAACCCCGAGGTGAAGGCCCAGGTGGAGACGGCCATCGCCGACGGCCTCGGCCAGTACCTCGAGGAGCACCCCCAAGAGGGCCGTCACATCATCGAGAAGTGCATCACCGCCGCCCGCGGCCGCGAGGCAGCCCGCAAGGCGCGCGACCTCGTCATCCGCAAGGGGCTGCTCGACGGCACGAACCTGCCCGGCAAGCTCGCCGACTGCTCGGAGCGCGACCCCGCGCGCTGCGAGCTCTACCTCGTCGAGGGCGACTCCGCCGGCGGCTCCGCCAAGCAGGGCCGCGACCGCCGCTTCCAGGCGATCCTGCCGCTGCGGGGCAAGATCCTGAACGTGGAGAAGGCGCGGCCCGAGAAGATCTTCGGCCACGTGGAGATCGCCTCGATCTTCAAGGCGCTGGGCGCCGGCGCCGGCGAAGACCTGGACCTGTCGAAGCTGCGCTACCATCGCATTATCATCATGACCGACGCCGACGTGGACGGGGCGCACATCCGCACGCTGCTGCTCACGTTCTTCTATCGCCAGATGCAGGACGTCATCCACAGCGGGCACCTCTACATCGCCCAGCCGCCGCTGTACCGCATCTCGCGCGGCAAAGAGCACGTCTGGATCTACAACGATAAGGACAAGGACGACTACCTCAAGCGGGCGCGCGACGGCAAGATCAGCGTCCAGCGCTACAAGGGCCTCGGCGAGATGAACCCGGAGCAGC
>JALHUB010000228.1 GCA_022865685.1 Dehalococcoidia bacterium
CAGGCCAGCAGGCAGGTCGCCGTGCCGAGCAACACGTTTAGTAGCTTCGCCAGTATGATCTCGTGCCCGAACACCTTGTAGACGACCGCCAGCACCGCCGGGTAGCCGGGCGGCCACTGCGCCGTCGCCTGCCCGCCGATGCGCACGAACCCCCGGCCGGCCGCCAGAAAGCGCGCGAAGACGTCGTAGAAGAAGGGGTCGCCCGAGGTGATGGCGCTCGGCTGCGGATCAGCGACGGCGATCCAGGCGAGGCGCAGCACGAATGCGATCGCGAGGACCACCGCCAGCAGCCCGACCTCCCGAGTCAACAGACCCTCGCGGAAGGGTCGTGCCTCCGATGACGAGCTGCCCGAGGCGTCGGCGTCCGGCTGCTCGCTGGTATCGAGGACGGCGCTCAAATCGTCGCTCCTAGAGTCCGGGCATCACCTCGCCGCGATCCGGCGGGCAACCAGTACATCGTATACGGCGATTACCGTCACCGCCGCCCAGAGGGAGAATATGGGCGTCAGCGCGGCATGGTAGCGTCCGTTGGGCCACAACATGAGGTGGGTTGCCACCCACGCGCCGACGAAGAATACCAGGATCAGCTTTCTCTTGTCTTTGACTGAGAACCATAGCGGCGTGCCGAGGCCCGCCACGATCATGAGAGGGATGTAGTACCAGTTGGCGACCGTTGACCACGCGTCTTTCTCCGCCGGCGACAACATCATTGGCAGCGGCTCCGTCGACCATGAGTTGATCCAGGCTACCGCGTCGGAATCGCTCCTGAAGAGGTGGTAGAGCTTGATGAAGGGGAATCGAGCCTCGTCTTTCGGATGGTGGATCATGAAGCGGAGCGATTCCCGCAAAGCCTCGCTCTCGACCTTGACCTCTTGCTCGGGACAACCTACCGTCCCCCAACGGTCGCAAAGGTAAGCGTACTGCGCCTGGATCTTCGCTTCCGGGAACACGCGATACGGGTTGTAGGGGTCGTCCTGGTGGCCCGCAAGTAGCGTGTGGCCCGCGGCGCTCGACACCGGCACGAAAGCATGCATGCTGATAGCGTTGCGGACCGTCCACGGCAGCACGACGAGCACTGCCGCCGCCGTGAACAGCCCTGCCTCTCTGGCGTACTGCCGCCATGAAGGGACGACGAGTCTCCACACGACCAGCGCCGCCAGCATCAGCACGGGGCCTTCGCCGCGCGCCAGTACCGCAACGCCGAACAGCGCTCCCAGCGTGCCGTGGCGCAACCATCCGGCGTCCCTTCGCTCCACGACCCACATCATGAAGAGGAGCAGCATCAGACAGAGAAGCGCTGGCGTCAGCGACTCGGTCATTAGCAGGCTGGACCAGAACAACTGCCCGGGGAACACTGCGAATAGGAACGCGGCAACAAGCCCCACGCGACGGTCGAACACCCTCGCGGCAATAAGATAGATGAGCAGGCACGTCAGACCGCCGGCGAGCGCGTTTACCAGCTTGGGGATGATGATGTGATGCCCGAACGCCTTGTACATCCCGGCGAGCATGAAGGGATAAGCCGGTGGCCACTGGGCTGTGGGCAGGCCGTAGAAGTGTACGTATCCCTTTCCGTCCGCCAGGGCGCGGCCGGCATGGTCATAGAAAGCCGTGTCGTCGAGGCGGCCGTCGGCCGGGTTAGGGCTCACGTAGGCGATCCAGGCGACCCGCAGGCCGATCGCGAGCACGATGATCGCCAGCAGCGCGAGAACGTGCGGCCGCGCCGTCGCTCGAAGGCCCCGGGCAGGCAGCGACTGCGATGGGCCGGGTTCTCGTGGGGCTTCAGCGGTCATAACGTTAGAGGCTTTGCCAAATAGCGTGTGCGTCGAGAATCGATTAACGGCATTATAAGCTCGGCGCCGGTCGGCCGCCAGCCGACGACACGACGGCAACGGCCAATCGCTGTCTGGGGCGATGTAGGGGCGCATGGCCGTGCGCCCGCCGCTCTCTGTCCGTCTTTGACGCGGCCTAGATTGCCTCTCCCGTTATCTGGCGCCAGATGGGGATCTCGGGCAAATCGGTCGTCACGACGACCCGCCTCCGGATCAACTCCGCGACACGCGAAGCATCGATCCCCATTTCCAGCAGCACCTCCCTGCTGTGCTGCCCGAGCACCGGTGCCGGGCGCTCCAGCCGCATGCTGCGCCGCCCCCACTTCACGATACGCCCGGTCTGGCGAACGGGACCGTGGATGTTGTGCTCCGTGTCCCACCAGAGGTCATTCGCCTTCAAATGCTCGTCCTCGAACAGGTCGACGATCGTCGGACAGAGGGCGCAGGGCACGCCCTTCGCGCTCAGTCGCCGCACCGCCTCCTCCCTGGACAGGCCGGCGAAGAACGTCTCCAGCCGGGCGGCGACGCCGCCCTCCGCCGGCGACGCGAGCAGCGACGCGGCGTCGATCGCCCTGAGGGCGTCGCCGGCGACCCCGAGGAGCGCTTCGACACATGACGGCTCGTCCGCGGCCAGGAACACCCAGCCGTCCGCGCACTGGTACGCCCGACGTAGCGCCGAGACGCCGATGAGGTTTGGCGCGCCCCGCGGGTCCGGCGGGCGGCCTTCGTAGCGCGTGAACTCCGCCGCCTGCGCCGCCATCGCCGCGCTGGCGAGCGAAGTCTCGACCAACTGGCCGCGGCCCGTCGTCTCGCGCACGTTGAGAGCGCCCACTACGCCGAACGCAGCCAGGAGCGCCGCCACGAAGTCGCAGACCGCTATCTGGTAGTAGACCGGCTCCTGACTGTCGCCGCCCTGCGCGCGCATCAGGCCGGAGCGTGCCTGGAGGATCGGGTCGAAGCCGGGCAGACCGGCCATCGGCCCCGACGATCCATACGGCGTGATCGAGCAAGAGACGATGCGCGGGTTTATCCGGCTGAGCGTCGCGTAGTCGATCTTCAGACGGCCAAGGACGCCAGCGCGGAAGTTGTCGCACACCACGTCCGCCTTGCGCACGAGGTCGTAGAACAGCTTCAGACCCTCGTCGCGCTTCAGGTCGATCGCCAGCCCGCGCTTCCCGCGATTCGCGCCCAGGAAGCCGAAGGCGAACGCCCGCCACGGGTCGCCGTCCCGCGGCTCAACCTTGATTACGTTCGCGCCGAGGTCCGACATGAGCATGCCGGCGTACGGCCCGGCGTAGATCGTGCCCAGGTCGAGCACCGTGATGCCTTCCAGCGGCGCCCTGCCATCGACGGTCTCGACGCCCGCCGTGCCTTCGGTCGCGCCGGCCATTCGCTCCGAAAGGACCTCGTCGTTGTGCTGCCCCAGCAACGGCGCGGGTCCCCGGATGACCCCCGGTGTCTCCGACAGCGTCAGCGGCACACCCATCTGCACCGTCCTAGCGACCTCCGGGTCGTTTACCTCGACCTTCATCCGATTGTGAATGACCAGCGGGTCGAGCAAGAACTCCTCGCGCGAAAGAACAGGCCCCGCCGGGATGTCGTTCTCCCGGAAGAAGTCCAGCCAGTGCCGCCGCGGCTGCGTCGCGAACAGCGATTCCAGGCGGTCGGCAATCTCCTGCCGGTCCTCCGGCACGGACATGGCGACGGGCGCGCCCTCGAAGCGCGGGTCCGCGAGCCACTCGACGAGGTCGAGCGCGACCACCAGCTTCGTCCAGAAGACCGGTGTCAAGCAGGCCAGCATGAACCACTCGCCGTCGCCCGCCCGGTACACGCGATAGGTCGGGAAAGGGCCTTTCGGGTCGCCGCGGCCCGCCAGCCGGACAATGTCCATTGCCGCCAGCGGCACCAGGTAGCTCGTCGACTGCAGCGCGAAAGCTCCGGCCAGCCCCGAGACCTCGATGTAGTCGCCGCGGCCGGTGCGCGCGCGGTCGAACAGCGTCGCCGCGATGGCGTCCGCCGCCAGCATGCCGGTCGCATACGATGCGATCGGAGCGACGAGATAGACCGGCGCTTCACGATAAGACCACTGCAGCCCGAAGACGCCGGACACCGCGGCCAGCAGGTCGTCATCGGGCGGCAAGACGGCGCTGGGCCCCCGGGAGCCGTATAGCGGCACGTCGCAGTAGACAGCGGTCGGGTTGCGACGCGACACTGCTTCGTAGTCGATGCCCCAGCGTCGGAGCGCGTCGGGCGGCGAATCGACCAGCACGACGTCGGCGCTCGCCGCGAGGTCCTGCGCCCTGGCGCACCCCTCGGCGGTCTCCAGGTCGAGCACGATGCCCCGCTTGCTGCGATTCAGCACGTGGAACGACGGCCTGCCCCGCGCGCGGTCGCCGGTGGGTGGCTCGACCTTGATCGCATCCGCGCCCTGCTCCGCGAGGAGCATCGCCGCGTACGGTCCGGCGATGCCCTGCGTGAAGTCGAGCACGCGCACGCCGTGGAAAGCACCTGAGTCGCCCATGGGAAGTAACCTCGAAGCCGCACTGGAGTCTGTGCAGCTTCATGATATTACGGCTTCGATTCTGGCGGAACCTGCCCGGCCATGCTCTCGTCGCGTAGGTCGGGCGTCCCGCCCGACCAGTCTGTTAGTCGCCCCTGTGCTAGAATCGAACCTGAGGCCATCCATGCGAATCGTAGTCGTCGATTACGGCGCTGGCAACATCCGCAGCGTCGAGCGCGCCGTCGCCCACTGCGGCTTCGACGCGACAATCACCAGCGACCCCGCCGCTGTCGAAGCCGCGGACGCCGTCATCGTGCCCGGCGTCGGCGCCGCCGCCGACACTATGCGCAACCTGCGCGAGCGGTCGCTCGTGGAGCCGATCCGCTCCTTCGTGGCGAGCGGCCGGCCCTACCTGGGCATCTGCATGGGACTCCAGGCGCTCCTCACGGCCAGCGAAGAGGGCGGCGAGCACGCCTGCCTCGACATCCTCCCCGGCCGCGTCCTGCGACTGCCCGGTGGCCTCAAGGTGCCTCACATGGGCTGGAACCAGGTGCGCCGCCGTCAGCCGCACCCCGTCTTCGACGGCATCCCGGACGACGCCTACTTCTACTTCGTCCACAGCTACTATCCCGATCCGGACGACGGTGATATGGTGATCGGAGAGACCGACTACGGCGTGACCTTTCCCAGCGTCGTCGCAAAGGGCAAAATGATCGCTACCCAGTTTCACCCCGAGAAGA
>JALHUB010000229.1 GCA_022865685.1 Dehalococcoidia bacterium
CGCCGGAAGGGGGAACGGTTCTGCGGGATGAATCCCGCAGCTACTTCCCGATCTTCGGAAGCTGAGGGTTTCAACCCTCAGAATGTCAATTACTACGAAGAGACCGCCTCGAACCTCAGCCGGTGCGGCCCGATGACGATCTCGTCGCCGAAGGGGGAACGGTTCTGCGGGATGAATCCCGCAGCTACTTCCCGATCTTCGGAAGCTGAGGCCCGCCCGCCGAAGGAGGGGTTTCAACCCTCAGAATGTCAATTCCTACGGCGAAACGACCTGTGGCGCCAGGCCGCCTCCGATGGTAGTTTTGACGGCGGAGGACGGGTGATGCGAGCGGAATTGCGGCAATGGCTGAAGCGGCGTGTCCCAATAGCCTGGGTTCAGCTCGGCGTGGTGCTCACGTTGCTTGCGGTGCTGCCTTTGGCAAAGGAGGTGGACCCCGATTTCTGGTGGCACCTGCGCACGGGCAAGCTGATCGTTGAATCCGGCATTCCGCGTCACGACCCGTTCTCCTGGACGGCGGCGGGCAAGGTCTGGGTGGCGCACGAGTGGTTGTCGGAAGTCATCATCTACGGCGTCGAGTCGACCCTGGGCTACATCGGCAACGTCGCATTCTTTGGGGCTGTCATTTCCGCTGCGCTCCTGCTCATGTACGCTATGGGACGCCGATTGGGGGCAGGCACCAAGCCACTGGTGCTGCTCGCTTTCGTTGCCGCGCTCGCGCTGGCCCGGTTCGTTACCGTCCGGCCGCAGGAGTTCACCTGGCTCCTGTTTGCCGTCTTCGTCTACGTCCTCCAGCGGCACGAGGAAGGCGACGCGATGCCTCTCTGGGTCCTGCCGCCGCTGATGGCGCTGTGGGTAAACCTGCATCTGGGGTTCTTCTACGGTCTGCTTGTCGTGGGTGTCTGGCTACTGGTGCAGGTCTTCCGGCACGCGCGCACGGAGCCGTCGAAGCTGCGCGCGCCGCTCATGGTGGCGGGCGCGTGCCTGCTGGCGACACTTCTGAACCCCAATGGACCGGAGATTCTTGCCTACCCGGCGCAATACTTGCAGGGGAGCGGGGAGCGCTCGCTGATAGCCGAGTGGCAGCGGCCGGATTTCACGTCGCCGCTGAGCATACCCATCGCTCTGGCTCTCATACTGTTGGTGGCGTCGCTCCTGTCGCGGCGGCGGCCGTTTCTGTGGCTCCTTTCGGCGGCTTTCATCGCTTTCAGTCTCCAGGCAGTTCGAAACGTGCCCTTCGCCGTCCTTCTGTTGTCCCCGATGGTTGGCTCGGCGGCAGCAGGCCGCTGGCTGTTGCTCAGTCGACACCGCGATTCGGGGACCACTCTTCCCGTCGTGGGTAGCGCCGTCCTGCTCGCTGCTCTGGCAGGGTGTGTGTTCGTCATCGCTCCCACCGTTGGTGGCACTGTCTCCGGGTACCATCCCAGCGGCTACGGCTATCCCGTGGCGGGCGAGTCGTTCGTCGAGAGCCACTATCAGACGGCCCGCCTCTACAACGAGTACGGCTGGGGCGGCTATCTGATCGATCGCCTATATCCGGACGTGCCTGTCTTCATCGATGGCCGCGAGGAGTTCTACGGCGAGACCATCTTCGGCGACTACCTGCACATAGCCAAGACGGAGGAGGGCTGGGATGACTTGTTGGCGCAATACGGAGTCGATGTCGCTCTACTCAGGCGCGACTCCAGGCTCGCGAAGGCGATGAGGGCCAGCAACAACTGGCAGGAGGAGTTCACCGGCCCTGTAGAAGCAGTCTTTGTCCGGCGCCACAGCTAGCGGAGTCCGTTCCGACGATCATGGAGTTCCGATGCGAGCACGGTTCACTGCGCTGTCCTTGACCATCTCTTTTTGTGGGCTCTTCGTCGGGGCTGGGGTGGTAGCGTTCGCCGCGCTGACCACCGTGTTTGGCCGCGGCGGCACCGACTGGGTGTCGTTCTACTCCGCTGGAACGATGATCCGCACGGGCCATGGCAGGGAGCTGTTCGACACAGCCGCTCAGACTGCAACGCAACACAGGTTGGTGGGAACCGAGCTCGCTTACGCTCTGCCGGCGTTCGTCGCGTACGTCTTTGCACCCCTCTCCTTCCTTTCGTTCTCGACCAGCTATCTCGCGTGGCTCGCGATGAATCTCTCACTGCTCGCCGGTCTGCTCTACGCCGCGTGGCGGTACCTGGTCGCCCTTTCGGGATCGGTGCGCACCTGTTGGATTGCGGGAGTTGCACTGGCAACCCCGACAGTGGTCGAGGTGTTCCAAGGGCAGATTGACCTGTCCGTGCTCGCCTGCATGCTCGCCTGCCTGGCGCTCCTGTCTCGGAAGAAGCCGGTCGTGGCAGGGGCGATCCTTGCGCTCGCGGCAGCAAAACCACAATTTGTGTTGTCGCTGCTGCTCCTCTTGCTGTTGAAGAAGGAGTGGCGGGCGCTTGCGTCGTTCGGCGTAGTCGCCGCGGTGCTGTTCGCGGTTCCGGTGGCGCTGCTCTCCCCGCACACGCTGGCTGATCAGATGTCACTGCTGGCATCGTTTCCGTCATCATCGACGGAACACGCCGTCAGTGCCCGCTACATGGTGAACCTGCGCGGCACAGTGACGAGCATCGATGGTTCAGCAGGCGTCTGGGAATGGGCCCTGCCACTCGCGGCTTGTTCGATGGTCGCACTTGTGGTTGCGAGCCGCCGCTGGGCGCGCCTGCCCTCATCAGATCCACAGGCGTGGGCTCTGGCTCTCGCACTGCCACTGATTTGGTCGCCTCACGTTCATTACCATTCGCTTGTCTTCCTGCTCGCCGCAGGGACGATGTATGTTAGGGCCATTTCAGCGGCTGGCATCCCACCACGTCCCTCGTGGATCGCGCTTGTACAGCTTTCGGTGACTGGACTTTGGCTAGTGAGCTATTCCGGCGTTGGCCTTGTATCGATCTTGGTAATCGGGGCGTTCGTTGTGTTCGCTTATGCATGGCCCCGGCCGAAGGCGGGTGCGCTCGCTTGCCCTGAGCAAGCCGCCCAAGACGAGGTTGCGTTTGCCTTGTAGAAGGGCGTGCGGGGCGTCGCCCAATGCCCTGAGTCCCATTGAGATCACGGCGACAGCCCTGAGGGCAGTTTCGGGATGGAGCGTCGGTGTAGTTAGCTGGAGCGTGCGGAGCATCGAAGGCTGCAGACGGAAAGCCCGCTACAAGCGTAGTGCTATTCTTCGCTCCTCGTCGCCTCGAAGCGCAGCCTGTGCGGGCCGATGGCCGAGGGGGAGTGATGTAGAGGAGGGCTTCAGCCCTCCACGTCGCCTTCTTGCGGTTGTAGAGGAGGTTTTGCCTGCTAGCGGCGGCGGAACGGCAGGTGGGCGCCGTGCAGCGCCAACCGGTAGAGATGGAAGATGAACCCGGAGATCATGCCCCACCAGAGCATGCCCATCAGGAGATCTACGGCGTACACGCCGGGCAAGGCAAGGCACGCTCCGATGCCGGCCCCCAGGGCTACGCTCAGACCCACGCCAAAGCCGTTCATTCCATCTTCACTATCGGCAACTCTGCCTGTGACCGTTAGTCCGCCGGTCACGCCCGCCGCCGGCGCCTACCTCCGATGTGACGCAAACTCCTTACAAATCTCCCCACCATCTGCTACCCTGACCTCGACCCTTCGACGCCGTCGACCCATGGGCGTCCAACACCAGCCGGCCACCGTTTCACGCGAATGGAGCAGCCCAATGACCGCTGATTCGGCCCTTTTCTGCCCGTTCTCGACCGTTCTTCCAGATTCGCATCGCCGTCACTCAGATTCACAAACGACGCGAAAAAACAGTTGATATCAATTGGTCAATCAAAGCGAGACCGGCCGCGCGGACCGCTACGGTGGCGGGACCGCCTCGAACCTTAGCCGGTGCGGCCCGATGACGATCTCGTCGCCGTCCTCCAGCACAGCCCACTTCAACGCCTTCTCCCCGACGACCGTCGCGTAGCGTCCGCCCGCCAGGTGGTGCAGCATGAAATGGCCCTCCCGCAGCCAGATTCGCGCGTGGTGCCCGGCTACGCGGCCGTCCGCGTCGGCCAGCGATAGCTTGCAGTCGGCGTCGCTGCCGAGGGTGACCGTGTGCTCGCCCAGCGGTACGCTCTTCCCCTTGTCGGGCCCTTCGACGATAGTCAGGCGGCCGGACGGCGCTGCGGGTCCCGTCCAGGTCGCGACGGGCGGCGGCGTGTAGGAGTGGGAGGCCTGCGTCGGGCCGGACGCCGTCGCGCGCAGCCGTCGGCGCCGAATCCGCCTCGTTCCCAGGACTCCGCCGCCCACAAGCAGCGCGGCGATGCCGCCGGCCAGCGCGAAGAGCATGGGGCTCGGCCCGCCGCCATCGCCGGTCGATGCCGCCGCTTCGGGCGTGGGCCGGGGCGTCGGCGTCGGCGTCGAGGGTGCGCCGGGTCGCGTGAAGCGCGCGCTGCCGCTCGCCGACGCGTCGCCCGCGGTCGCGCTCAGCGTCAGCTCCGACGTGCCGCCGTCCGCCGGCGCCGCCAGCGTCATGCGCACCACGTACTGCGAACGGAGCATGAAGCCGATGCGCTCGTAGACGGCGGGGATATCGGCGGGAGCGGGCGCGGCCAGGAACTGCCCGCCGGAGCGGTTCGCCAGGTCCTGCAGGTAGGGGACGTTTATGTCCTCGCCGACGCCGATGGCGAAGAAGGGGGCGCCGGAGGCCGCGGCCTCACTGAGCGATTGCTCCATGCTCGCGGCGCTGCGGTTGCCCGACTCCTGCCCGTCGGTGAGCAGGACGACGACCTTGCGCGGCAGGGGCGCCGTCTTCGCCGCCTGCGCTCCCGCCACTACGGCGTCGTATAGCGCCGTCGAGCCGCCCGCCTGGAGGCCCTGCAGCGTCGCCGCCAGCGCCTGCTTGTCGGCCGATAGCGGGCTGGGCGCGCTCACGCCGTCGGCGAAGGAGATGACGATGGCGCCGTCCCTGGGCAGCAGGCTATCGACGAAGCGGATCGCCGCCTCTTCCGTGAGGGCCATAGGCGAGCCCGCCATGCTGCCGCTGGTGTCCATGACGAGCACCACGGCGAGGCCGACGTCGGCGTTGACGGCCGCCTGCGCCGCGACGACGGGCACGGGGCCACTGTCGTCGGAGGCCGCGAAGTTCGACGCCGCGAGCCCGCCGACCGGCGCGCCCGCCGCATCCTGCACGCTGACGACGGCGATTACGTCCGGGTAGGCGGCGGTGATGACCTGCGTGACGTCGACGGTCACAGGCGTCTGTGCGCGGGCAGGGAGAACGGCCATGAGCGCCGCGCAGAGCCCGATCGCCGCAAGCCCCTTGATGAATCTTCGCATGGCCGCATCCCGTGAAATACGGCGCTGCCCAAAACGACGGGACAACGCTGTTTTCAGACTAGGAGACGGTTGTCATCCTGTCAAGAAGACCTGTTGCGAGAGAAGAAGGCGCGGAGGAACTTGATGACGTGCCCGGGCGAGCGGCGACCACCATCGGCGAAAGCGGGCAGATGGATGCCGTTCAACGCTATCCGCCAGATGGCGAAAATGTAGCCGGTAAACATCCCGTAGAGCAGCATCAGCATCAGGACGTAGACGAAATCGAGTTCAGGGCTGACTATCGTTGCCCCGATCTCGATGCCTATGGCTATCGCTGCGCCCACGCCGAATCCGTTCATCGCCTCATATTATCGACCGGCGACGTTCCCGAGTCTGTTCGCGGACTCCCCTATTTGTCGCCGTCGACGGGCCTTTGCCGGATGACCGCCATCGCGCTATGCTCGACATAACCTTTGGCGGGAGCGACGGATGGAGCGACGAAGAGCGGTGCTGCTGATTCTGATCGTCGCGCTGTCGATGGCGACGGCCTGCGGCGGCAGCGGCCGCGCACCCACCGCGACGCCGTCCGCTGCGCCATCGTCGACACCGACGGCCGCTCCGACAGCGGTCGCGGACACGACCGAGCCGCGCGGCTTCCCCATCGACCCGTCGACGAAGCTAGGACTGGTCGCCGGCCAATCGCCGCAGCGGAGCATCGC
>JALHUB010000230.1 GCA_022865685.1 Dehalococcoidia bacterium
CTTGGCTTGATCGCGCAGACCGTCGACATCACGCTTGCGGAGATCGCCACCCATCTGGAGGGGAAGCACGGTGAGCGGTTTGGGCTGAGTACGATCTGGCGGTTGCTGGATCGCCACGCCCAGACCTTTAAAAAAAACTGCGCACGCCAGCGAGCAGGAACGCCCCGACGTGGCCGCGCGAAGACAGGCTTGGCGCGTAGCGCAGCCCGAACTCGATCCCCGGCGCCTCGTCTTCATCGATGAGACCGGAGCGTCGACAAAGATGGCCCGGCTTCGCGGGCGATCGCTGCGTGGCACCCGCTGCCTGGCCGCGATCCCGCACGGCCACTGGAAGACGACGACGTTCGTCGGCGGCCTCAGGTTGGGCGGCCTGACGGCGCCGACGGTGCTCGATGGCCCGATGGACGGGCCAGTGTTCCTGGCCTGGATCGAGCAGATGCTGGCTCCCACCCTGGAGGCTGGCGACATCGTCGTCATGGACAACCTGCCGGCCCACAAGCCCGATGCCGTTCGCGCGGCAATCGAAGCAACAGGCGCCACTCTGCGCTACCTGCCGCCCTATTCCCCCGATCTCAATCCGATCGAGATGGCCTTCTCCAAGTTCAAGGCACTCCTGAAGAAGGCCGCCGCGCGGACCATCGACGATCTTTGGACCGCAATCGCCCAGGCGCTGCCCAAGCTCACCCCAAGTGACTGCGCCAGCTACTTTGCCGCCGCTGGATACGCTGCCGTATGATCGGAATCTGCTCTAGTGTCCTGAACCAGAAGTTCGCAACATTATGCGCTTGCGGGCTGATTGTAAGCGCAGAAGCGCTCGATTGAACGGAGAATGTCGTCCGCGGATTTTGTCCAGCGGAAGGGTTTGGGATCGACGTTATGTCGTTCGATGAAGGACACGATGTCGGCGCGGAGCGCCACCACGCTGCGGTAAATGCCGCGCCTGATTTTTCGTTCGGTGATGAGGGCGAAGAAGCGTTCGACCTGATTGAGCCACGAGGCGCTTGTCGGCGTCAGATGGACATGCCAACGCGGCCGCTTGGCTAGCCAGTTGCGGATCAGCGGCGTCTTGTGAGTGGCGTAATTGTCCATGACGAGATGGACGTCCAGATCGCCAGGGACGGCGGCTTCGATCTCGTCGAGGAATTTGCGAAACTCGCGGGCGCGATGACGGGCGTAGCACTTGCCGATGACGGCGCCGGTGGCGATGTCGAGCGCGGCGAACAGCGACGTCGTTCCATGGCGCTTGTAGTCGTGGCTTCTCCGCGCCGGCTGGCCGGGACGCATGGGCAGCATGGGCTGGCTGCGATCGAGCGCCTGGATCTGGCTTTTCTCGTCCACGCACAACACGATGGCTCGCTCCGGCGGGGCCATGTAGAGACCGACCACATCGCGTACCTTGGCTACGAAATCCGGATCGGTTGAGAGCTTGAAGGTTTCGATCCGGTGCGGCTGAAGACCGAAAGCGCGCCAGATACGCTGCACGGTCGAGACCGACAGCCCGCTTGCTTTGGCCATGCCGCGCGAACTCCAATGCGTAGCGTTCGCAGGCGCGCTCTCGAGCGTCGTGACGATCACCGCTTCAATGCGTGCGTCCTCGACCGTGCGCGGCGTCCCCGACCGCGGCTCGTCGTAGAGGCCGTCCAGGCGCCTCTCGGCGAACCGCCTGCGCCACTTGCCGACGGTTGCTTCATCCACCCTGAGCCTTGCTGCGACCTGCTTGCTTTGCAGCCCCTCCGCGCATGTCAGCACGATGCGTGCACGCATCGCCATCGCTTGCGCCGTCTTGCGCCGACCGGCCAAACCCGTCAGTTCCGATCGCTCGATCTCGCTCAGTATCACCGCAGGTGCCGCTCGCCGTCCCGCCATCGCCAAAACTCCCTCGCCGCTTCGGCTGGAATTTGGCACAACACCGCGAATCTATGATGTCGCGAACTTTAGATTCGGGACACTAGCCCAGATATGTGCCGCCGTTGACGTGCAGGGTCTGGCCGGTGATGTAGCGCGCGTCGGGCCCGGCGAGGAAGCGCACGGCGGCGGCGATTTCCTGGGGCCGACCGAAGCGGCCCGTCAGCGTCTTTGAGACATTGTGATGGTGCGGCAGCTGGGCGTTGGGATCGCGCGCTGTTTCGATCAGCCCCGGCACCA
>JALHUB010000231.1 GCA_022865685.1 Dehalococcoidia bacterium
CAGGGTATCCTCCCGATGCTGCGTCGAATGTGTCGACCGTCGCTGCGCTACTCGAGGACGGCCCTCACGCGGAAGAAGCCGTCGTCCGCCAGGGGCGCGTTGGCCAGGATATCGTCCGGCGGCAACGAAGGTCGCGGCTCGTCCGGGCTGAAGACGTTCTCCAGCGGCAGCGTGTGGGCGGTCGGCGGAACGCCCTCGGTATCGAGCTGGCGAAGGACGTCGAAGTGGTCGAGGATTATCGATAGCTGTTGCTCGAACTTCGTCTTGTCCTCTTCGCTCAGTCCCAGGCGCGCGAGCTTGGCCAGGTGCTCGACCTCTCCTGTGGTAAGTGCCAACGAATTCCCTCCGGGGCGCAGTTCGAATGGATTATAGCATTCGGCGGAAGGGAGACAAAGGGCCGGACGCCTTTGCGCAACCCCGGCGATGTTCGATCCGGTAGGGTCGGCTAGCGGCGACGACGCTTCTGCAGCGTTGAACCCCGTTTTCCCCTATGCTAGTATCGATGGTTGGCACAGAGGGCGAGATGGAGGAAGCTCCCCACAGGGCGGCTGCTCTGGGTCGTCCCAGCTACGTCTGGCGTTCCGGGCAGGAACGTCGACTGTCCCTCGTTCGAAGCCGCGTATCGCTGGAAGGCGCGCGGGTCCTCGACGTGGGCTGCGGGATCGGCGCCTACGTGCGACGCATCCGGGAGCTGTCGCCGCGGGTCTACGGCGTCGATATCGATGAGCAGCGGGTGCGGCGCGGCTCCTCTGAGCTCCCCAACCTCATGCTCGCCGCCGGCGAGCATCTGCCCTTCCTCGACAACAGCTTCGACGCCGTCCTGCTCAACGAGGTCATCGAGCACGTCAGCGATGACGCCGCGACGGTGCGAGAGGCGTGTCGCGTAGCGAAGGCGGGCGGAAACGTCGTCATCTTCGCGCCCAATCGCCTCTACCCGTTCGAGACGCACGGTGTGTACGTCGGAAAGAGGTACATCTTCGGCAACATACCGCTGGTGAACTACCTGCCCGATTTCCTGCGATGCCGCCTGGCGCCCCACGTCCGCGCCTATCGCGCGGGCGACCTTCGGCGACTCACCGCTGGCCTCGACGCACGCTGGGCGGAGCATCGCGTAATATACCCGGGATTTGACAACGTCGCGGCGCGTAGTAAGCTTCTAGCGAGAGCGCTGCGGTCGACACTGTATGCGCTGGAGAGGACGCCGCTCCAGGTATTGGGGCTCTCCCACTTCCTGGTGCTGGAGAAGCGAGGACCGATGGTGGAGGGTGCGCAGGATGGCTAGGCTCTTCAAGCGCCGCCGACGTGTGTATCTCCATGGCGACGGCAAGGCGAGGCTCCCTCGCTGGATGCTGATTCCGGTCTTCCTCCTCGCTCTCTTCGCCGCGGGGTCGGCGGCGACCGCCATCGCCGGCTTTATCGTCTACCGCGTCTACGCCTCCGATATGCCGCCGGTCGAGGAGGTGCTATCGCAGAACGCGGGCGGCGCCAAGGTCTACGACCGAAACGGCCGCCTTCTCTACGAATACGTCGACGACCTCCAGGGCCTGCGACAGCCCGTGCCGCTATCGGAAGTGTCGCCGTACCTGGTCAACGCGACAATCGCCACCGAAGACGCCAGCTTCTACTCCAACCCGGGCGTCAACATC
>JALHUB010000232.1 GCA_022865685.1 Dehalococcoidia bacterium
CCCTCTCCACCCCTATCCTACCCCTCCTCCGGCCCGGCCTTTCCTCCGCTTTCCCGGCGCCTCTCCTCCTCGTCTCGCGCCGCTTGCATCTCCTCCTCGAACGCCTCCTCCAGCGACTTCTCCGCCTCCTCCTGTGGCTTGGGTATACGCGCCTCCATCTTTGGGCCGAGCAGCGCGTAGAAGTTGACGCCGAGGTAATGGAGAGGCTTCTCGTCGTCGTCCTCCAGGAGCCACGTACCGTCGAACGCCTCCGCGTCCGCCGATGCTGCCAGCACCTGCCCGACGAACAGCACGTGGTCGCCCGTGCGGAGCGCGTCCTCGACGCCGCACTCGATATAGGCGACGCACCCCTCTATCAGCGGCGCCTCCACGCGGGTAGCCTTGAACGTCGGCAGCTTCGTCAGCTCCAGCTTGTCGACGTCCGCGCCGCTGACGCTGCCCAAGTACTGCACGTGGTGCAGCAGCCGCCGGCCGGGGATATTGAGAGCAAACTGCTCGCTGTAGCGGATCATGTCATAGCTGTGGCGCGACGGGTGCACCGCCACGCCGACAAGCGGTGGGTCGAAGCTGAGCGGCGTCACCAGCGCCGCCGGCATCACGTTGCTCTTCCCGTGCCAGCTACTCGTGACCAGCGTGACCGGCCCGCCTCCCAGCAGGCGACGGGCGTCCGTCTCCGCAACCGGCCGTCTCATAGGGTCCCTCCTTACTGATAGCCGTCTCTGCGTCGGTTCTACTGGGCCGCCAGCCCCTCGACGGCCCGCACGTCGGCCGCCGAGTACGCGCACAGCGTGCTCTCGATGTCGGGAGACTCCGTCATCGCCCGCGCCATCGCCTGCGCCACCTCGCGCGCCGGCACGCCGACGATGCCCGCGCCCAGCAGCGGGAAGGCCGCGCTCCTCAGACCCAGATCACGGCAGAGCTCCAGCGCCGCCCGTGTGCCCTGATAGATATCGTCGATGCTTGCCCGCCGGCCGTGAGCGTAGTCGATGGTCGGGACATGGATGACGTAGCGCGCTTTCAGCATGCCGGCCGTCGTTGCGACAGCCTTCCCGAGGTCGCACCAGCCGATGCGATCGCTCTCCTCCTGGATGACGCGACCGCCCGCCCTCACGATGGCCGCCGCGACGCCGCCGCCGTGCCGGAGTTGCGTGTTGGCGGCATTAACGATTGCATCCACCTCGAGCTCCGTCACCGGGCCGTAGTGGACCTTCATCTTCGAGCCTCCTCGGCTCAGACCCTCGCCGCGACTACATGATAATACGCCGGACAGCCTTCGACGGCGCCGGCGTCGGGGCAAAAAGACTGGGGAAGGCGATTTGCCTTCCCCAGTCAACGTGTTTACTTCAGAGATCCAGCTCGCGCCCCCAGAGCTAGAGGTTTCGCGCTACCACCACCAGAATCTCCACCAGTGATGCGCGGGCTTCTCGCACTCCCGGTCATGGGACGACTCGATGACGCGGAACAGGTCGGCGAGGGTCACCTTCTCGTCGCCGTTCACGTCAGCCGCCTGGTTCCAGCGCCGGTCCCCCTCCTCCGTGAACAGCGCTCGTGCCACAATTGCTATGTCCCTGCCGTCAACCTTCCCGTCTTTGTTGATATCGAAATCGAAACAGCCGTGCGGCGACGGCGTGCTCGTCACCGATGGGACCGGCGTATTGGTCTTCGTCGGCGATACGGGTGTGTTGGTCGCGGTCGGCGGCACCGGCGTGAACGTGGCTGTCGGCAGCACCGGCGTGAACGTGGCTGTCGGCGGCACCGGCGTGAACGTGGCCGTCGGCACCGGCGTGAA
>JALHUB010000233.1 GCA_022865685.1 Dehalococcoidia bacterium
CGCCGCGCACCCCGTCGACATCACCGGCGGCGACATCACGGGCACGCTCGGCGACAAAGCGACGAACGAGGCGGCCGAGTACATACGAGGCATCGCCCTCCTGCGCGGGCGCAACGCCGACTGGGCGGAGCAGACGGTGCGGCAGAGCGTGGCGGCGAACCAGGAGGAGGCGCTGGCTTTGAACGCGGTCGACCTCGTCGCCGATAACCTGGACGACCTCCTGACCAGGGTGGACGGCCGTTCGGTGCCGCTCACGTCCGGTGGGCAGGTGACGCTCCAGACGAAGGACGTCCCCGTCGTGACGAACGGCATGACGCTGATAGAGCGATTCCTGCTCATCATCAGCGACCCGAACATCGCCTTCATCCTGCTTAGCCTGGGCAGTCTGGGCATCTTCATCGAGCTCTTTCATCCCGGCATCTTCTTCCCGGGCGTGTTCGGCGCCATCGCGTTGCTATTCGGGTTCTTCTCGCTGGGGACGTTGCCCGTCAACTGGGCAGGTGTGTTCTTCATCGTCCTGGCGTTCGTGCTCTTCGCCGCTGAGATCGTCGTTTCCGGCTTCGGTGCCCTGGGCGGCGGCGGCGTGATATCCTTGATTCTAGGAGGGCTGCTCTTGACGAGCACCAGCAACCCGCAGTTCCAGGTATCGCGCTGGCTGGTATTCGGCCTGGCGGCGATTGTTGCTTTCTTCATGTTCTCGATTGTGACCTCGATAATACGTGCTCGACGTCTGCCCACAGCCCGGGGCACCTACGCGCTGGTCGGGAAACGCGCCGTGGCACGTACGCCCCTCGACCCGACGGGCCTCGTGTTCGTCAACGGTGAACGCTGGACAGCGACGTCGACGGGAGGACGCGTCGAGCAAGGGGAGACTGTCGAAATCACGGGCGTAGAAGGCATCAAGCTGACGGTGCGTGCAATCGGAAAGGAGAACGAAAGTGGCACCAATGGAAATTGAGCCTGAACTGGCAGAGGAGCGCATCATCACCAACACGGCGCTCCGGTGGCTGCTGCTGCCGCTGGCGATCATCGGCTCGCTGCGGATCATCCAGGAGTACGAGCGGGGCGTCCTCTTCCGCCTCGGCCACGCCATGGGGGTCACGCCGCCGGGGCCATTCCTGATCGTGCCCGGGTTCGAGCGCCTTGTGAAGCGCGACCTGCGAATCGTGACGATGGATGTCCCCAGCCAGGAGGCGATCACGAAGGACAACGTCACCGTTAAGGTGAATGCCGTCGTCTACTTCCGCATCGTGCGGCCCTGGGAAGCCGTCCTGAAGGTGCTCGACCACATTCGCGCCACCTTCCAGATAGCGCAGACCACTCTGCGGAGCGTGCTGGGTCAATCCTCTCTGGACGAGCTGCTGTCGGAGCGAGAGCAGATCAACCAGCGGCTGCAGCAGATAATCGACGAGCAGACGGAGCCGTGGGGCGTCAAGGTGACCACCGTCGAGGTGAAAGACGTGGAGCTGCCGCAGGGGATGCAGCGCGCCATGGCCCGTCAGGCGGAGGCGGAAAGAGAGCGGCGGGCGAAGATCATCAACGCCGAGGGCGAGTTCCAGGCGGCGGAGCGGCTGGCGCAAGCGGGCGCCATCATCGCTGCCACGCCGACAACGCTGCAGCTCCGTTTCCTTCAGACGCTGGCGGAGATCGCGACCGAGAAGAACAGCACGATCATCTTCCCGGTGCCGATCGACATAATCCGGGCGTTCATAGAGAGAGGCGGCGCGGTCGCGATGCCTAACCCACTGGAAACGCTGGAGGCGCTGCGGGCTGAGCCCGTCGTGAAGGGGCCAGAGCCGCCGCCGGAGCCGATGCCAGAATAGGGTGGCAACTGGCCCGCGCCTGTACGTGAGGAGGTCACTTCGTGGACACACTCACCTGTGCCGAGTGTGGAGCCGTATTCTCGTTGTCAGAGGATGTTCTAAAGAGGTTCCCGCGCTGGAAGCCGAGACTGTGTCTAGGCTGCTACAAGCGGGCGAAGCCGCGTCCCGAACTCAACTCGACCACTGAGGAGGTGCTCGACAGATTCGCCGACGGCCCGGACACTGGCCTATTCACAGACGGCAGTTGCGAGGAGAACCCTGGAGGAGCCGGTTGGTGGGGTGCCGTCAAGGTGGTTCGCGGCGAGGTCGTGGATCAAAATCACGGGCACGCGGAGGTGACGACCAGTAACCGCATGGAGCTTACAGCCGTCATCGAGGCGCTTCGGATGCTCGCTCCCGGAGAGGATTTGACCGTTCGGACAGATAGCAAGTATTGCCTCAACGTTGCGACGAAATGGGCAAGCAGTTGGAAACGGAATGGATGGACACGCGGGAAGAAGCGTGAACCAGTGGAGAATCTTGACCTCGTGAAAGAGCTACAGGAACTGATGGAGGCGCGCCCACAAGCTCGTGTCGAGTGGGTCAGGGGCCACGACGGGTCGCGCTGGAATGAGTACGCAGACTCGCTCTCCACAGCCTACACGCGTAATCGCCTCTAGGACTCTGTTGCAGCCAGCGTGACGTCACCGGCGGAGAGGGCGACGACGCTGCCATCCGCGCGACGCAGCAGGAGGTTGCCCTCCGCGTCGACGTCCTCGGCTACGCCCTCGTCGACGTGATCGCCGAACTCTACGTGCACATGCCGGCCCAGGGTCTCCAGGCGCGCCCGCCATGCCTCGTAGACGCTGTCATCCAGTCGGGCGGCCAGGTAGAGTGCCTCGAACCGGTTCAGGAAGGTCGCGAGTAGGCTCTCCCGCGAGACGTTTTCTCCCGTTTCCGCTGCCAGGCTCGTGGCAATCCGTCGTATCTCCTCGTGCTGTGACGGGTCGAGTCCTACGTTTATGCCAACGCCCACGAGCGCGTAGTCGATTCCATCGCGCCCGAGATGGACGTCGATGAGGATGCCGCCGACCTTGCGTCCTTCGATCAATACGTCATTCGGCCATTTGATGCTGCTTCTTAGGTCCGTCAGGGCGTCGATGGCCTCGCAGGCGGCGAGCGGGGCGACCATGGCCAGCGTGCGGACGTTCCATGCGGCCGGTCGCAGGATGATGGTGACGTAGAGGTTGCCCGGAGGTGACACCCAGCGACGGCCCCTGCGGCCCTGGCCGCGCGTCTGCTGGTCGGCGACGACGATCATGCCGTGAGGGGCGCCGTTCTCGGCTTCCTCGCGCGCCGCGTCCATCGTCGAAGAGACGGAGGCGAGGTGGAGGACGCATCTGCCGACGGCGTCGGTGTCGAGCAGCGACTGGAGGGTTGCGAGGGAGAATGGTCTGGTCATAGCGCCGTTATGATTGCGGGTCTGGTACGGAGCCCCGACCATACATCTGCAATTCTGACAGCAATTCGCGCGCCACGCGGCGTTCGTCCCACGACATGTGCTCGTCGCCGATGACGATGGACTGCTCGGTGCCCTTGCCGTCCAGGAGCACCACGTCGCCGGGTCGCGACATCGCGAAGGTGCGGCGTATCGCCTCGCGCCGGTCGACGACGCGGACGAAGTCACTCCCCTCACGACGGCCGACATCGACCAGTCCGGCAGCGATGTCGGCGATGATCGCTTCGGGGTCCTCCGACCGCGGGTCCTCGTTCGTGAGCACGGCGAAGTCCGCCAGCTCGCCGGCGACGCGCCCCATGCCGTCGCGGCGGCCGCGGTCGCGCTCTCCAGCGCACCCGAACGCGATGATGAGACGCCCCTTCGCCCGCGGCCGCAGCACCTGGAGAGCGCGTCGCAGCGCCTCCGGCGTGGACGCGATGTCGACGACCACCCGAAAAGGCTGCCCGCCATCGATCATCTCCATCCGGCCGGGCACGCCCTGAAAGGCGGCAAGCCCACGCGCGATCGCTTCGGGGGACACGCCCAGCGACAGCGCCACCGCCGACGCCGCGAGGGCATCGTAGACGCTGTGGCGGCCAGGGAGCGGCAGTCGCACCGTCTGCCGGCCGAACGTCCCGACGATCTCGAAGTCGGACTGCAATGCCTCCAGCCGCAGATGTTCCGCGCGAAGGTCGGCGGCGGCATCGATGCCGTACGTGATCGCCCTCGCTAAGGTGCGGGAGTGCAGCGTGGCGGAGGCCGGGTCGTCGGCGTTGAGCACGGCCGTCTTGGCGACGCCCTTGTCGACGCCTTCGTCCAGCATCTCGAACAGCCGCCCTTTTGCGGCAAGGTACTCCGCCAGGTCGCCGTGGAAGTCGAGGTGGTCGCTGCTGAGGGTGGTAAAGACGGCGACGTCGAACTCGCACTCATCGAGCCTGTTCAGCGCCAGCCCGTGCGACGACGCTTCGATAACGGCGTAGTGATGGCCCGCGTTGACCATCTTCGCCAAAGATGCCTGGACTTCCGGCGACTGCACGGTCGTCATGTGGGTAGCGTTGATCTCGGCATCGCCGCCCGTCTTGAACGCGACGCTGCTGAGGTAGCCCGCCGGCAGGCGCGCCGCTTCCAGTATCGACGCAATGAGGTGGACTGTCGTGGTCTTGCCGTCGGTACCGGTGACGCCGATGGTGACCAGTCGACGCGCGGGGAACCCCCAGAACGCCGCGGCGATCCGTGCGAGGGCGCGCCTCGTATCGACGACGACGACGAACGCTGCCCTGCCGCTGCCCGCCGCCGTGCGCCACTTCGCCTGCCGGTCCGCCTGGACGACGACGACGCTCGCGCCCCTGTCCAGCGCCGCTTGGGTGAAGTCGTGACCGTCACGACTGCGCGGCGGCAGCGCGCCCGGCACGGCAACGAACACGGAGCCCGGCGTCACGAGGCGCGAGTCATAGAAGACGGCGCTGACGGTCTCCGGCGAGTTGCCGTACGTCCGCGCGCCGGGCAGCAGTGATGGCCAATCGATGCGCGTGTCTATCACCTCATGCGGGTCTGCGCCCAATTATAGTCCTCTCGCATGACGGCGGCGACAAATGGGAGGCCCGCACCGTCGAAACGATGCGGGCCGAGAGCGCCAGCAGACCTGTAAGCCGAGTTCTGTTTCCGCCTGAGGCGGACGGTGACCATCTATCTGGGATGACGGTTACCCGTCACCTCTAGCGACCAACCCGAGGACAGGGCCGGGCGTGCCCATCGTCCTCCTATTCGGTCTTGCTCCGGGTGGGGCTTGCCCGGCCAGCCGGTCACCCGACTGCCGGTGAGCTCTTACCTCGCCATTTCACCCTTACCCGCCTAAGGCGGGCGGTATGTTTCTGTGGCGCTATCCGTAGGGTCGCCCCTCCTGGGAGTTACCCAGCACCCTCGCCCTGTGGAGCTCGGACTTTCCTCCCCCTCGGTCCGCCGGGGCGGAC
>JALHUB010000234.1 GCA_022865685.1 Dehalococcoidia bacterium
CGCGCAGGCCGCGACGCCGCAGACCGGCGCCGCGCACGACGCGCTCGACTACATACGCACGCTCCAGAACGACGACGGCGGCTTCCCCGACTTCGGCAGCGATTCCTCCGCCGGCGCTACCCTCGACGCCGTCCTCGCCTTCGCCGCCGCGGGCACCGACATCGACGACGTCCAGAAGAGCGGCAAGTCGCCGATCGACTACCTCGAGACTCAGGCTGCCGCCTACGCTGCTTCTACGCCCGGTCACGCGGCCAAGCTGGCCGCCGTCCTCGTCGCCGCGGGAGAGGACCCGCGCGACTTCGCCGGTGACGACTATGTTGACATAATGCAGTCCAACTACGACGCCGCAACACACCGCTATGGGGGGCAGACCCTTGACCAGATTCTCTACGTCCTGGCGCGCAGGAGCCTCGACCTTTCCGTGAGCTCCGGCGTCGTCTCGGTCCTCAAGTCCGATCAGTTGGCGGAAGGCTGTTGGGAGTTCGATAGCGGCTTCGGCTGCGACACAAACAGCACCGCCATGGCCGTCCAGGCGCTCGTCGCCGCCGGCATCGACCCTGACGACGCGTCCATCAAGGCCGCGCTCGCCTACCTGAAATCGGCGCAGAACGCCGACGGCGGCTTCCCCTACCTCGTGCCCAGCGATTCCGACGCCAACTCGACGGCGTTCGTCCTCCAGGCGCTCGTCGCGGCTGGCGAAGACATCGACGCCGGCGGCCCGTGGGAAAAGCCCGGCGGGCACACGCCGATGGGGGCGCTGCTCAGCTATCAAAATCCTTCGACCGGCGCCTTCACCTACGCCGGCGAGGACAACGCCTACGCCACCTACCAGGCCGTCCCGGCGCTCCTGCTCCAGCCGCTCCTCCTGCCGCCAAGCGAAGAGGAAGCGACGCCGACGCCGCGTCCAACGCACACGCCGGCCGCTACGGCAACAGCGACGCCCGCCGCCACGCTCACCCCCATGCCAGAACCACCCGTAGCGATGGCTCCGACCGCGCTGCCCGTGTCGGCCGTGCTACCCGTTTCTACGGGGCCGGCCGCGCTGCCCCGCGTGCTGACCTCGGCCGGCGAGGGCTCGGATAGCGACGGCGCGGGTCCGACGGCCATGGCGGCGATTCTGACCGCAGTCAGCGGCTGTCTGGCCGCGGGCCTGGTGGCATATCGATTGCGTGGAAGCAGGGAGTAGCCACCGTGGCGAGGAGCGAGGCGGCATCGGGCGACATCCGCGCCCTCCCGGTATCGAGGGCGATAGCGGGCGAGCCCGCCGTGCAGGCGGAGGCCTGGCTGGCCTGGCTTGTAGCGGCGTCGTTTGCCGTCTTCCTCACCTCGAACCCGTTCTACCTGGCGACGGCCTGCCTCACGGGCCTCGTCGTCTACGAGTCGCTGCCGCGAGGAAGCCGCCGCCGCGCCTACGGGCTGATCGTGAAGATCGGCCTATTCTTCGCCCTGCTCAGCATCCCCTTCAACGTGCTCACGGGCAGCAGCGGCTCGACGGCGCTCGCCGACCTGCCGCGGCTGTCCTTCCCGGGCTGGCTCGGCGGCGTAACCCTCGGCGGCCGGGTGACCGTCGAAGCCGCGCTCTACGCCGCCGGCCGCGCCCTCCGCCTCGTCGCGCTCCTGCTGTTCGCCACCGCCTTCAACGTCGGCGTCGATCACTATCGACTGCTGCGGCTGGTGCCCTCCGCGCTCAAGCAGCTCGGCGTCGTCGCGACGGTCGCGGTGCTGCTGCTGCCGCAGGCCTTCGCGCAGGCCCGCTCCGTCGCCGAGGCGCAGCGACTGCGCGGCCGCCGCATGCGGGGCCTTCGCGACGCCGGCGCCTTCGTCGTGCCGGTGCTGGCGGGCGCCCTGGAGCGGTCCGTCCAGCGGGCGGAGTCGCTCGACGCGCGGGGCTTCGGGTCGACGCCTTCCGGCGGCGTGATGACCGGCCGGTCGAAGGCGCTTGTTATGCTTTCTGTGGGGCTTGCCGGCGCGGGCGTGTGCCTCTACCTGTACCGAGGAGACAACGCGCTGCCCGCCGTCGCTGTCATGGCGGGCGCGGCCGTCGCGGCGATGCTGGTCATCCGGGCGCGCGGCGGCCACCTTCAAGCGACGCGCTACTTCCGCGAGCCTCTGGCGCGGTCGTCGGCGCTGGTAATCGGTTGCTCCGCCCTATCGCTCGCGCTGCTGCTGGGGATGCGGATCGCCGCGGCCGGCGGCGTCGCCTACTACCCGTATCCGACAGCAGCGATACCCGACCTGCACCCGCTCGGCGTGCTGGCGTTCCTGTGCCTGCTCGCGCCGGCGCTGTACCTGGCGGCCTCACGCGCCGTCGAGGAGCGTGGCGATGATTGAGGTCAGCGGGCTCACGTTCGCCTATCCGCACGCGGCGCAGCCCGTCCTCCGCGACGTCACGCTGTCGATCCAGGAGGGCGAGGCGGTGCTGGTCGTCGGGCCGTCCGGCGGCGGCAAGTCGACCTTCCTCCGTTGCCTCAACGGCCTCGTGCCGCACTTCCACGGCGGGCGCTTCGCCGGGCGCGTGACGGCGGGCGGGCTGGACACACTGAGCCACCAGCCGCGCGACCTGGCCCGCGTCGTCGGCATGGTCTTCCAGGACCCGGAGAGCCAGTTCGTCGCCGACGTAGTCGAGGACGAGCTGGCGTTCGGCATGGAGAACATGGGCGTTTCCCGGATGACGATGCGCAAGCGCGTCGAGGAGGTGCTGGACGTGCTCGGCATCGCCCACCTGCGACGGCGGCGCCTCGACACCCTCTCCGGCGGCGAGCTGCAACGTGTCGCCATCGGCGCCGTGCTGGCGATGCAGCCGAAGACGCTCGTACTCGACGAGCCGACCTCGCAGCTCGACCCCCAGGCGGCGGAGGAGGTGCTCACGACCGTCCAGCGCCTGAACAGCGACCTCGGCCTGACCGTCGTCATCGCGGAGCACCGCCTGGAGCGTGTCGTGCAATACGTCGACCGCGTCCTCTACCTGCCCGGCGACGGTTCGGTAGCGTCGTACCCCGTCCGCGAGGCCATGGCGCGACTGCCCCTGGCGCCGCCGGTGGCCCGCATCGGCCGCGCGCTGGGCTGGGAGCCGCTGCCGCTGTCCGTGCGAGAGGGGAAGCGATTCGCGAAGGGCTTCCAGCCGGCCGCCCCGCCCGACGGCGCTTCGCCTTCCACGAACGGCGCAGCGGTGCAGGTGGAGGGCCTCTGCCTCTCCTACGGCGACGGCGACGTGCTAAAGGACGTCTCCCTGTCCGCAGCCCCCGGCGAGGTGCTCGCCCTCATGGGACGAAACGGCGCCGGCAAGACCAGCCTCCTGCGGGCGCTCGTCGGGCTCGTCGCGCCGCAAAAGGGGGTGTTGCGAGTGCTCGACTCCGACGTGCGAGATAGCAGCACCGAGGCGCTGAGCCGGCAGGTCGCGTTTGTGCCGCAGGACCCGGCATCGGTGCTGTTCCACGATAGCGTCGAGGCCGAAATAGCGGACACGCTGCGCGGCACGGGACGCCGGGGGAATGTCGACGACGCGCTGGCGGAGTGGCAGCTTGAATCGCTGCGGCGCACGCATCCGCGCGACCTCAGCGCCGGCGAGAGGCAGCGGGCGGCGCTGGCGGCCATGCTTGCCGGCCGCCCGCCGGTCGTTCTCCTCGACGAGCCGACGCGCGGCATGGACTATGAGACGAAAGAGCTGCTGATCGCGAACCTGCGGCGTCGCTGCGACGAAGGATGCGCCGTTGTCCTTGCCAGCCACGACGTCGAGCTCGTCGCGAGCTGCGCCCGGCGGGTCGTGCTGCTGGCGGAG
>JALHUB010000235.1 GCA_022865685.1 Dehalococcoidia bacterium
ACCACGATCCCGCATCAGATCCAAAGCAAGTACTGCGCGGCGAAGGTGCTGATGAAGCCCGCCGCCCCGGGCACCGGCGTCATCGCCGGCGGGGGCGTGCGCGCCATAATGGAGGTCGCCGGCATCCACGACATCCTCGCCAAGTCGCTGGGAAGCGCCAACCCGATCAACGTCGTCAAGGCCACCATGCTCGGCCTCTCGCGACTGCGCCAGCCGGCGGAGGCGCGCAGACTGCGACACGCGGCGATCGCGCAAACGGAGGCGGTGCGTGGCAGACCTTAAGATCACCTGGACCAGGAGCTCCATCGGGCACAAAGAGGATCAAAAGCGCACCATCCGCGCCCTCGGCCTGCGACGCCTCGGTCAGACCGTCGTTCATGGCGACTCGCCGGACATGCGTGGTATGATACGCAAGGTCAAGCATCTCGTATCCGTGGAGGAGGCCGACTAGTGCGGCAGGATGAATTGCGGCCTGCTCGCGGCTCTCGTCATGCCCGAAAACGGGTCGGACGCGGCAACGCCAGCGGGCACGGCACCTATTCCGGTCGCGGCCTGAAGGGCCAGAAAGCCCGCGCCGGCGGCGGCGTCAAGCGCGGCTTCGAAGGCGGTCAGCTTCCCCTCGTCCGGCGCATGGCTCGTAAGCGCGGCTTCACCAACGTCTTCCGCACCGAGTACGAGCCGCTTAACCTCTCCCGCCTCGCTCGCTTCCCCGACGGTAGCGAAGTGACGCCGGAAACGCTCCTCAGCGCCGGAATCATCAAGGACAACGATAAACCCATCAAGATCCTCGGCGACGGCAGCCTCAAGGCCGCCCTCACCGTGCGCGCTCACAAGTTTTCAGCGACGGCCAGGCAGAAGATCGAAGCGGCCGGCGGCAAGGTGGAGGAGGTGGAGCCATGACAACCCAGACCCGGTCCGCCCAGCCGGCCGTACTACCGCGACTCGCCCAGGCGCTGGTCCAGTCCTTCCAGCAGCCCGACATTCGCAAGCGGCTGATGTTCACGTTGTTCATCCTCGTCGTCTTCCGCTTCGTCGCCCACGTGCCCATCCCCGGCGTCGACGCATCCGCGCTGAGCGAGGCTTTCAAGGGGAACGCCGTCCTGAGCTACATGAACCTGTTCTCCGGCGGCGCCCTGCGAAAGCTGAGCGTCGCCGCCATGGGCGTCTACCCGTACATCACCGCGACCATCGTCATGCAGCTCCTCGTACCCATGGTGCCCTCCCTCCAGGCGCTATCCAAGGAGGGTGAGCAGGGACGCAACAAGATAACCCTATACACCTACTGGCTCGCGGTCCCCCTCTCCGTCGTCCAGGGCTACAGCCAGCTCCTCATCCTCCAGCAGGCGGGAGCTGTCAGCAACATCGGCTTCTCCAGCGGCGACGCCCTGCCGACCTTCTCGGCCGTGGTCTCCATGACCGCCGGCACCATGTTCCTTGTCTGGCTGGGCGAGCTCATCACCGAGAACGGCATCGGCAACGGCATCTCGCTCATCATCTTCGGAGGCATCGTCGCCGGCATGCCCACGCTCCTGCCGAGCATCACCAGCTCCAACCTGGGGCTCGCCGGCATCGGCATCCTGTTCCTCCTCGTCATCCTGCTCGTCGGACTCATCGTCTTCTTCTACGAGGCACAGCGACGCGTCCCCGTCCAGTACGCCCGCAGCCTCTTCCGCGGCGGCCGCATGTATCGACAGTCCGGACAGACCCACATACCACTGCGCGTCAACTCCGCCGGCATGATCCCGCTCATCTTCGCCTTCGCCCTCGTCATGTTCCCGGCGCAGATGGCCCAGGCCTTCGAGAGCTCAACGACCGCCTGGATACACGATGTCGCGAAGTTCGTCGCCGGCACCCTCAGCCCCGGCAACGCGCCCTACTACGGGCTGGTCTTCTTCCTCGTCGTCGGCTTCGCCTTCTTCTACACGCTGGTCGTCTTCCAGCAGCAAAACCTGGCGGAGAACCTGCAGCGACAGGGAGGCTTCGTGCCCGGCATCAGGCCCGGCCGCCCCACGCAGGACTACATCATGCGCGTGCTCGTGCGAATCACCTGGGCCGGCGCCCTCTTCCTCGGCTTTGTCGCCGTCGTGCCCTACTTCGCGACAAGATTTGCGGACACGCAGGCGCTTACGATCAGCAGCACCGGCCTCCTCATCGTCGTCGGTGTCGTGCTCGATACGATGAAACAGTTGGAGGCGCAGCTCCTGATGAGGAACTACGCCGGCTTTATCCGCTAGGATGTGAGGACGGAACCTTGATTCTCATACTGCTCGGACCGCCGGGCGCCGGCAAAGGCACGCAGGCGGCACTGGTCTCGCAAGGAGCGGGAGTCGCCCACGTGGCCACCGGCGACCTGTTCCGCGAGAACATTCGCAACCAGACGGAGCTTGGTATGCAGGCGAAGGCCTTCGTCGACCGCGGCGAGCTTGTG
>JALHUB010000236.1 GCA_022865685.1 Dehalococcoidia bacterium
AGCGTGGACTTCGATTTCCAGATCGACCTCACGGAGATGGCGAACTCCCGCGACACCGCGGACGTCGTTGCCCTCTACTTCCCGCTCCTGCGCAAGACCCTCATCGTCGACGCCCGCTCCAGCGCCGTAGACGCCCCCATGGTCAAGATCGTCGAGATGGTCGCGACGCCGGAGGAACGCTTCCGCTCGCTGCGCCGCCTGCGGCCGCGCTTCCCACGACCGGATAGCCTGACGCTCATTCCCTGGCCCAAGTACGTGCAGAGCCTCGTCAGCCTGGGGATGTGGGAGCACCTCGTCGCCCGCTTTGTCAACCTCGGCTTTCCCGACACGGTGCGCGAGTGCGATGCCTGTCTCGAGGAGCTGACGGCGCGGGAGAAGGAAGAGATAAACCGCGCCCTCAGCGGCGAGAACTACAAATCGCTCTGGGAGAGCAAGCCCGGCGATTGGGCGGAGCCGGACGGCGACCTCGAGGACGACGCCGGCGTGTAATTCTCCCGTAGCGGAGGTTTTCATGGCCTTCGGGCCGGCGGCATAGCGGAAGCCGAGACTGGAAAGTCTCGGCTACGTGGTATATGTGGGTCCGTGTAAGGGGCTAGGACGCCTTGGCGTCCTCTTTCGCCTTATCGATGATCTTCTGCGCCAGGTGCGCGGGCACCTCTTCGTAGTGGTCGAACTCCAGCGCGTAGTGGCCGCGTCCCTGCGTGATCGAGCGCAGGTCGGTCGCGTAGTGCTGGACCTCCGCCAGCGGCACCTGCGCCTCGATGACGCTGTAGCCGTCCTGCGGCGATATTCCCAGCACCTTCGCGCGTTTGCTGTTGAGGTCGCCCATCGCGTCGCCCGTGTTCGCCTCGGGGACCGTGACGCGCAGGTTCACGATCGGCTCGACGAGTATCGGTTTGCCCTGGTTGACACCCTGCCTCAAGGCGGCTGAGCCCGCCAGCTTGAACGCCATCTCCGACGAGTCAACCGGGTGCTCCTTGCCGTCGTAGAGCGTCACTTTGACGTCCACCAGCGGATAGCGGGCGATGACGCCCTCGCGCATCGCCTCGCTGACGCCCTTCTCGACCGCCGGGATGTAGGTCTTCGGCACCGCGCCGCCGACAACCTTGTCCTCGAACTGGAAGCCGCTTCCCCGCGGCAGGGGCTCCAGCTTGATCGCCACGCGCGCGTACTGGCCGTGTCCGCCGGTCTGCTTTTTGTGCGTGTACTCCGACGTGCTGGGCGCGGTTATCGTCTCCTTGTACGGCACCTTGGGCGTCGTTAGCTCCAGGCCGACGCCGAACTTGCGCTGGATCTTCTCGACCGTCACCTCCAGGTGCGGCTCGCCCAGGCCCGACAAGATCGTCTCGTTTGTGTCGGCGTCGCGGCGGACGCGCAGCGTCGGGTCCTCTTCGATGATGCGGTTGAGGGCGTTGCCCATCTTGTCGAGGTCGGCCTTCGTCTTCGGGTGGACGGCCGCGCTGTAGGCGGGCGCCGGGAAGGTTATCGGCGGCAGGATGAGCGGGCGTTCCTTCGTCGCCAGGGTGTCGCCGGTCGACGTCTCCGCCAGCTTCGCCAGAGCGCCGATGTCGCCTGCGACGAGCTGCGGCACGGGCTCCTGCGCCTTCCCGCGCACGACGAACAACTGGCCGATGCGCTCCGCCGCGGCCTTGTTGGAGTTCCAGGCCGACGAGTCGCCCTTGAGGACGCCCGAGTAGACGCGCAGGTACGTTAGCTTGCCGACGTAGGGGTCGGCGGTGGTCTTGAAGACGAGGGCCGCCAGCGGACCGGCGGGGTCGGCATTGACGTCCTCCTCCTGGCCGGTCGACGCGTTCTTCGCCTTGATCGGCGGCCGGTCCTTCGGCGACGGGAAGTCGTTAGCAAGTACGTCCAGAAGCTGCGCCGTGCCGATGTTCTTCGCCGCCGCAGCCACGAGCACGGGCACGACCGCGCCGGATGCGATCCCCGTCCGCAGGCCGCGCGTCAGCTCTTCGGCGGTCAACTCCGTGCCGTCGAGGTACTTCGTCAGCAGCTCGTCGTCCGTCTCCGCGACCGCCTCCACCAGTTGCTCGCGGTGTCGCGCCGCCTGGTCGGACAGCGAGTCAGGCACGGCGCCCTCCGTGCCCTTCTCGCCGGAATACGCCTTCATCGCCAGCACGTCGACGACCCCGCTGAACGAGCTCTGCGCGCCGACGGGTATCTGGAGGGCGACGCACTTCTTGCCGAAGAACGACTGCACTTGACTGAGCGCCTGCGCGAAGTCGGCGTTCTCACGGTCCATGCGGTCGATGAGCACGGCGCGCGGCAGGCTCGCCTCGTCGGCGAAGGCCCAGCAGTGCTCGGTGCCCACTTCGACGCCGGCGGAGGCGTCGACGAGGACGACGGCGGCATCGGCGGCGTGGATAGCGGCCTTCATCTCGCCGGTGAAGTCCGCGTAGCCCGGTGCATCGACGACGTTTATCTTCTTGTTCTCCCATTCGCAGGGCAGGAGGGCGAGGTTGATGCTTATCGTGCGCTTGATCTCGTCGGGGTCGAAGTCGGAGGTCGTCGTGCCTTCTTCGACGCGGCCCAGGCGGTTTATGGCGCCGCTGGCGAAGAGCATGGCCTCGGCGAGGGTGGTCTTGCCGGTGCCGCCGTGGCCGATGAGGACAACGTTACGTATATCCTCTGTTTTGTAGTCTTTCATGGGGGAGAACTCCTGTGTCTGGCAGGATGCAGGAGTATGTTAAACGAATCGTGGTGCAGTGGCAAGGAGACCTGGGCTGTGCGCCGGCTCCTGGCGCTGCCGGAAGCGTCCGTCGAAGCGAACGACCCGGAGCGCTATTCCTGCGCTTCGAAGGCGCGCATTGCCAGCGCCAGCATCAACGCGGCGAAGACGGCGAGGATGCCGACGTCCGCGGCCGTGCTCAGGTGATAGCTGCCGATCCGTATCCCCGGCGCCAGCTCCGAGCCCAGCAGCGCCCGTCGCATCGGGTCGACGCCGTAGGCCACCGGGTCCAATCGCGTCAGCACGCTCATCCAGCCCGGCAGCCCCCGCAGCGGGAAGAATGCGCCGCTCAGGAAGAACATCGGCATGACGAAGAAGTTGATCAGCATCTGGAACGACTCCATCGTCTGCAGCCGCGACGCCACGAGGATGCCCAACGACGTGATGGCAAACGCCATCAGGAACATTAGCGCCAGCAGCTCCAGGACCAGCAGCGGGTCAAGCGACACGCCGATGATCGGCGCCAGGACCAGCAGGATCGAGCCCTGGAACATCGCTATCGTGCTGCCGCCGAGAGCCTTCCCCAGCACGACGGCCGCCCGGCTGACGGGCGCGACGAGCAGCTCGCGCAGGAAGCCGAACTCGCGGTCCCAGACGATGGAGATGGCGCTGAAGATGGAGGTGAACAGCACCGCCATCGAAACGATGCCCGGATAGAGGAAGCGGACGTACGACACATCGCCCAACTGCTGCGTGACGCCGGCGCCCAGGGAAGCGCTCAGGCCGCCGCCGAAGACGACGAGAAAGAGCAACGGCTGCCCCATGGACGCGACGATGCGGGAGCGGTCGCGGGAGAAGCGGAGCACGTCACGGTACCAGATGATGTACACGGCGCGCATGTTAGCCTCGAAGCCGGCCCGCCTTCCGGGGAGACCCGGATCGATTGTTGGTGCGTAAGTCGTCATCTAGCGTCGCCCTCCTCCTCGCCATAGCCGGCCGTGCATGCGCATTAAAGCCAGGGGGTCCGCCTCGTCCTCGCGGATCACGTGACCGGTCAGCTTCATGAAAACGTCGTCTAGCGTCGGCCGGTGCAGGTCCACCGATTCGACGGGGACGGCCAGCTCGCACACCACCTTCGGAATGAACTCGGCGCCGTCCGGCACCTCCAGGCGCAGGCGCCCGTCCTGGCTCTGCGCCTCCAGGCCGTACTTGTCCCGGATCTCGACGACGGCCTTGTCGTTGTCGAGCGTTCGCAGCGTGACGATGTCCGCGCCCACCATTCGCTTGAGGGCGTCCGGCGTGTCGAGGGCCACCAAACGGCCCTGGTCGATGATGCCGATCCGTCGGCAGTGTTCCGCCTCCTCCATGTAGTGCGTCGTCATGAAGATCGTGTTCCCGTGGGCGCGCTGCAACCCAAGAATGTAGCTCCACATATGCTCGCGAGTCTGCGGGTCGAGGCCGATCGTCGGCTCGTCGAGGAAGAGGACGCGCGGGCGATGGATAAGGCCGCGGGCGATCTCCAGCCGGCGCTTCATCCCGCCGGAGAACGTCTTGACGACGGCGTTGCGCCGCTCCCACAGCTCGACGACGCGCAGCACCTCCTCGATGCGGCCCGCCCGCTCGTGGCCCGGCACGTTGTAGACGTGACTATGGAAGCGCAGGTTCTCGATGGCGGTGAGCTGGTCGTCGAGGCTGGGATCCTGGAAGACCAGACCTATCGACTGACGCACGGCGTTTCGCTGGGTCTCGACGTCGTAGCCGGCCACTCTGGCATGGCCGGACGTGGGACGCAGGAGCGTGCAGAGGATGTTGATGGTCGTCGTCTTGCCGGCGCCGTTCGGTCCCAGGAAGCCGAAGACCTCCCCTTCGTCTACCTCGAAGCTCACGCCGTCGACGGCGGCAAGCGGCCCGAAGTTCTTCCGGAGATCGGATACTTCAATCGAGTGCATCGAACATATTATATCGTGTCACTCGTTTTAGCCGCGCCTTCGTCCTCCGCGGCTGGCTTCTGCTCGCGCAGGATCTCGTCGATCTCCCGACGAGCGCGACCCATCACCTCGCGTATCCGATGAATCGTCTCAGGGTCCGTGTAGTGCCTTCCGCGGTGGCGCATCATCCGGGCGAAGTCCTGCAGCTCATGCTTCATCTCGTGGAATTCGTTCCTCAGGCGTGGGTTCCACCAGGAGCTGGTGCGCTGCCTGATCCCCTCCACCACCTCCTTTTGCTCCTCCAGGAAGCGCCGTCCTTCGTCGGTGATTGAGTAGACCCTTTTGCCGTCCTGCTGCTCCGACGTGACGTATCCCATGTCCTCGAGCATCTGGAGGGTTGGATAGACGGCGCCGGCGCTCGGCGTGTACATGCCGCCAAAGCGCTCCTCCAGGGCGCGAATCACCTCGTAGCCGTGGGCGGGTCGCTCGCTCAGCAACTGAAGGATCACGTATTTTAGGTCACCCTTCTCGAAGAGGCGCCCACGAAGCCGATCGGAATCGAACCAGGGTGGTGTTTGCACGGTGTTTCTCCTTTACTATCGCGATATAGCACGTCATATCGCGATAGTATCGTGATTTTCTCGTCTATGTCAACACTGGTGAGCGTAATTGCGCGCTTGGAGAGCGAAGCGGCCTCTTGACTTTCTCCCCGGTTGGAGTCATGAATGGTGACGGGCTCAGCCCGAGAAACGGATTTGCTCGGAGGAAATGATGGCAGAAAACCGGTTGGGTCAGCTCTGGGAAGAGGACAAGCCCGCGCTCGGCTGCTGGCTTTCCATCCCCGACTCGTTTTGCGCCGAGATGATCGCGCGCCTCGGCTTCGATTGGCTCTGCATCGACATGCAGCACGGCCTCATCGACTACCAACGCGCGCTGACGATGCTCCAGGCCATTTCGACGACGCCCGCGGCGCCCGTAGTGCGCGTGCCCTGGAACGACCCGGGGATCATCATGAGGATGCTCGACGCCGGCGCCTGCGCAGTCATCGTTCCGCTGATCGAGACGCCCGCCGACGCCGAAAGGGCGGTCGCGGCCTGCCGCTACCCTCCGGCCGGTGGCCGCAGCTTCGGGCCCACGCGCGCCGTCGTCGCAGCGGGCGGCGACTACTTCGCGAACGCCAACGAGTACGTCTGCTGCATCCCGATGATCGAGACCGCGCCGGCGCTGGACAACCTCGACGACATACTGTCCGTGCCGGGCGTCGATGCCGTTTACATCGGGCCCATGGACCTCAGCCTGGCCCTCGGCCTCTCGCCGAAGCCGGACGGCGACGAGCCTGTCTACGCGGAGGCGCGACAGAGAGTGCTGGACGCCTGCCGCCGTCACAACGTCGTCGCCGGCGTGCACTCGTCGGCCGCGACGGCGCCGGACCGCGTCGCGGAGGGGTTCCGTCTCGTTCTCGTCGCCTCCGACGTGACGGCGCTGGGCCGAGGCGCCGCGATGGACCTGGGGTCGGTGCGCCGGAAACTCGCAGGCCCGTAGGCCAGGCTTTCCAGCCTGGCCACAAGAGAAAGCCTCGGCTACGACGGGGTTTCACCCACCCATCAGGCGCGCGAAGGACGACCGCGTTAGGACTCCTCGACCCAGTAGCTCACGCCCATCCAGGCGATGAGGCCCGTGCCCTCCTGGAGGCCGCGTATCCGCGACGAGAAGCCGGCGTACCCCTCCGGTGAGCAGAGCGGGTACATGGGCCCGTGCTTCTTCAATATCACCCGCTGGCAGTCCAGCACCGCCTGCCTCTTCTCCTCCAGGTCGAAGATGCTCCACAGGCCTTCGATCAGCCTGTCCACTTCAGGGTCGTTGCTCAGGCCCGGGTTGACGTCCGCCTGCTGCCCTTTGCTGTAGTAGGAACGCAGGATGATGTCCGGCTCCATGTACGGCAGGTTGAGGAAGATCGCCATGTCGAAGTTGTGACCATAGAGCTCCTGGGCGAGGAAGGCACCCAGCTCCCGCGCCCGGATGTTCACCTTCACGCCGACTCTCGCGAAATGATCGGCGAGGACGGTGGCCACCTTCGGAGAGTCGCCGAACGCCGCGACGGGCGTATCGAGCTCCAGGCCGTCGCCGTAGCCGGCGGCGTTCAGTAACTGCTTCGCCCTCGTCGGGTCATAGGCCAGGGTCGACCGGAGCTCGTCCTGCGGCAGCGCCCAGTACTCCAGCGCCCAGGGGATAGGCCCGTTGTAGTTCCCATCGCCGAAGTACATCTTGTCGATGTAGTCGTCGCGGTCGATGGCGATGTCCATGGCCTCGCGCACGCGTTCGTCGCTGAAGGGCGGCCGGTCCACGCGGACGTAGCAGTTGATGGTGAACAGGTACGGCGACTTCGCAACTTGGAAGCCCGCCTTCCCTTCGATCTCCTGCCGCTTCAGCTTATCGAGGTTGATCCCGGCGTAGTCGGCGCGCCCGGTCTTGAACGTCTGCCACAGCGAACCGAGGTCGGTTACCGGCAGCCATTCTTCCCCGTCGGGGTAAGGGCGGCCCTGCTGGAAGTAGTCCGGGTTTCGCCGCAGGTTGACCCGCTCGCCGCGCACGTAGTCGTCGAGGATCCAGGCGCCGCAGCCGGAGGCGTTCATCGCCAGGCCGTCCCATTTCTCCACCGCTTCGTGCGGCACGATCGAATAGGCGAAGTTCCCCGTATGGTCGACGGTGGGAGAGAACAGCTTGTTCGTTCGGAGGCTGAACGTGTAGTCGTCGATGGCTTCGTACCCATCGGTGTGGAGCGTCAGCAGCTTGCGGTCGTTTAGCGTCGGGCCGGCCTTCAGACGGTCGAAGCTGTAGACCACGTCCGCCGCCGTCACCTCGCGGCCGTACGTCGGATCGATGTTGTGGAACTTGACGCCGTGCCGAAGCTTCCAGACGTAGGTCAGTTGATCGGGGCATTCCAGGCTCTCCGCGACCAGCGGCTGGAACTCCCGGTCCGACATGTTGATCGCGTGCAGCGGGTTGTGGATCCGCGCCGACAGGTAGCCGGAGATGACGTTGACCTGCGGGTCCAGGCTCCCCGGGTCGAGCGGAATGGCGAACGTCGGCTTCCCGCCCGGTTTCGGTGTGTCGAAGGGCGAGGGCGTCCACCGGACCGAGGCGGCCTGCTCGGTGCCGGAGCAACCAACCAGTGCCAACGCCGATGCCCCCAATGCCGTCGCGGCCCCCGCCAGGACGCGTCGCCGCGACACTTTCCGCCTTGTAACCCGTTCCCAGTAAGTCTCCGCCGTCATTGTCGTACTCCCTCGCCGGATCGAACCCTCAAGGCCACCATCATATCTCGCGCGGTGAGCGAAGGGAATCCCCTCCTGGGCAACCTTCCGTGCCTCTCCCCAGGGGAGCCCGACAGCCTTGCGGTTGCCGGTTGCCGATTGCCGGTTGCGAAACTTGTCGAAGCACCGCGTTCTGCTATACTGGGGTGCCAGCTTCGGAAGCGCACGGTCGACAGGATGGCCGGCATGCAAGCATTCTCATCCTTGGCGAAGGCGAACGCGTCGAGCAGATGGCGCAGGAGCTCGCCGGTGGCGGCTACCAGGTAGAGGTGCGTCCCTTTGCCGCAACGGCCGAGGGCATCGGCGCTGGCGTCGCCGCAATCGTCGCCGACATATCGTCCGCGGGCGACCACGTCAGCCTCGCCGTGGCGGCCGGCGGTGGCGCCGAGAAGCGGCCGGTCCTGGCGGTGCTGCCGGAAGAATCGCTCGCCGGAGAGCCGCTCGACGTGGACGCCGACGACTTCGCGTTCTACCCGTTGCGATCGCATGAGCTGGAGACGCGCCTGCGCCGCCTGCTCGACAGGCACGGCCCGCTCGATTCGCCGGACGTGCTGCATCAGGGCGCGCTCGCCATCGATACCGCGGGCTACAGGGTCTTCGTCGACGGCGTGCTCGTCGAGCTGACGTTCAAGGAGTACGAGCTGCTGCGCTTTCTCGCCATGCACCCCGACCGCGTCTACACGCGGGAGGCGCTGCTGGACAAGGTCTGGGGCTACGACTACTTTGGCGGCGCGCGCACCGTCGACGTGCACATCCGGCGCATCCGCAGCAAGATCGAGCGCGGCGGCCTCACCTTCATCGAGACCGTGCGCAGCGTTGGCTACCGCTTCCACGCTTTTCCCTAGTCCCTGTTTGACACCGCGTCGCGCTATGTGGCACCATTTTTGCGAGCCAGCGTGACTCTCTCGGCTGGGCGGACCGGTCGATCGTCACGGCGCACGCTCAAAGCGGGAGGCCACATGTATCGGAACATCTCTCTGATAGCCCGCATCGCCGTCATTCTTCTCATGGCCGGCGCGACAATGGCCGCTTGCG
>JALHUB010000024.1 GCA_022865685.1 Dehalococcoidia bacterium
CGGGGTCGTCCGGTGCGTCGTCGTCGAACGTGTACGAGAACGTCGGAGTGAAGGGTGGGGGACACTGGACGCCGTCGGCGGTCACGCTAAAGTTCTCAAGGACTACCTCGACACCGGGAGTGCTGTTGTGTGCCCAGATCTGCAGTGCAATATACGTGTCGGCCATGTGGCTCGGGTCGGCGTAGGAGTTGAGGAGAACCCAGCTTCCGGACGAGTAGTAGTAGCCAGCCAGCGTGTCCCCCGTCCTCGTCAGCCGCAACCGCCCGGCGCTGTCTGTTGTATCCGTCCATCCTTTCCCACCGTCTCCCATGATGGTCAGGTAGTGTTCCTGGCCATCGGTCTCGCTAGTTCGTTGCACCCATGCGGGCATCAAGTTGACTGCCCCCAGGCCAAGTCGAGTTCCGTTCGCCGGTAGCCAACCGGTCAGGCGGTATTCGACCTGCGCGTCGACGTCTCCTTGAAGGATGCAGCGAGAGTTCGCGGCTACGTCGAACGCAGGCGCATTGTTGCTCGGTGCCAGCGTCATGTGCAGACCATCAATCTGCGGGTCGACCAGGCCGATGCCTTCGCCGCCCGCCGTCCAGAGCCCGCTGTCCAGGGACGTGCTATGGAAGGAGTCGGAGAAACCGGTTTGGGCCTTGCCAGGGATCTGAATGAACATGCAGAAGAGGGGCAGACTGGCAAGGGCAAAGAAGCGGAGAGCTTTTAGCACGTCGCACCTCCGTCACGTGGGGACATAGTCGGCGGGGAGTTCAGGAATGGGCCACCAGTGGCGTCAGTATAGCAGCGGGTAGAGGTTTGTCAAGAGGCGGCCAATTATGTCGAGGACTTGTAGCTGACTCCGGGTTGCCAGCGGAGAAACACGAGCGGGCGGCAGGCGCTGTATCACCACGCGGCTCTCTGCTACTATCCCCACACACACAGCCCTTTCCGAGCGCCGGGACGGCCGCGCAAGGAGGAACCCACAATGGCGAAGGCATCCGATCCCATCGATGTCGGGCCGATGCGGCTCAAGAACCGGCTCGTCGCCGCGCCGCTGCTCACTGTCGCCGGCTGGCTGGAGGGCGCCATCCCCACGCAGCCCGTCTTCGACCTCTATCGCGAGCGGGCCGAGGGCGGCGCCGGCCTCGTTCAGTCGGAGGCGATTGGCATCTTCTACCACGGCCCTTCATCGCTTCGCGCCATCGTCACCGACGAGCAGGTGGCGGCTCTGGCGAAGATTGCGGAGGTCATCCACCAGGGCGGCGCTAAGGCCACAATGCAGCTCTTTGCGGGCGGACGCCAGGTCCCGTTCATCGACCGCCTGCTCGCCGGGCAGAGCGACTGGAACCCCGTGGCGCCCTCCGACAAGACGCCCGCCTACCACGGCTGGCAACCGCGCGCCATGACCGCCGACGAGGTGGAGGAGTACCTCGACCAGTACGCCTCGGCGGCCCTCAAGGCGAAGCAGGCCGGCTTCGACGGCGTCAACTTCCACGCCGCCCACGGCTTCCTGCCCATGAACTTCCTGTCGCCCTACACCAACGTCGGCCGCGACGACAAGTACGGCCGTGACCGCGTCCTCTTCGCCGAGGAGATGATCAAGCGCTCCCGCGCCAGGGTCGGGCCGGACTTCGCCCTCATTCTGCGCATCAGCGGTTACGAGGGCATGGGCGACCGCGGCCTCACGCCCACGCTCATCGCCAGGGAGATCGCGCCGCGACTGGTCGCCGCAGGCATCGACGCCATCGACGTCTCCGGCGGCAACTTCGAGAAGTTCTACTGGGTCGGGCCGCCGCTCTACCTCCCACGCGGCGTCATGATTCCCTGGGCGGAGGAGATCCAGAAGGCCGTCGACGTGCCCGTCATCGGCATCGGGCGGATCACGCACCCGCGCCTGGTCGAGAAGATACTGGCGGAGGAGCGCGTGCCCCTGGTGGCCTTCGGACGGGCCCTGATGGCGGACCCCGACTTCCCGCGCAAGATGCTGGAGGGCCGCTGGGACGAGATCCGCCAGTGCATCGCCTGCGGCGCCTGCCCCTGGATGGGCGCGCCCGAGGGGGCAGCGCTGGGCTGCGCCATCAACCCCTTCCTCGGCCTGCCAGCGAAGAGGGCGCAGGCGACGGCGCGAGCGGAGAAGCCGAAGAAGGTCGTCGTCGTCGGGGGCGGCGTCGGCGGGCTGGAGGCGGCGGACGTCGCGGCGTCGCGCGGCCATGACGTGACGCTCATCGAGAAGAGCGACCGGCTGGGCGGCCTCGTCAACCTGAGCGATTCCATCCCGCGCGTCTATACGCGAGAGCTGGGGCAGACGGTGTCGTACATGCAGCGACGGCTGGAGAAGGCGGGCGTGAAGATCGAGACCGGCAAGGAAGCGACCGTCGAGAGCGTGAAGGCGCTGAGCCCGGACGTCGTTGTCGTCGCGACTGGTTCGGCGCCCGTCGCTTCGGACATCCCCGGCGCCGACAGTCCGCACGTGCTAAGGCAGGAGGAGTACCTGGAGAAGCTGCCCGAGCTGGGCGACAAGGTTGTGGTGGTGGGCGCTTTGGGGGCCGAGCTGTCGCTGGGATTGGCACGGATGGGGAAGCAGGTCGTTCTCCTTGACGAACGCGCCGACCCCGACGCGAACGCTGTCATCACCGGCACGCCCTACCTGCACGACCAGTGGCGGTCGCAGCTACTCATGGAACTGATGCACGACGAGCCGAACCTGCGGATCCGCGCCGGCGCGAAGGTCAAGGCGATCACCGACGAAGGAGTCGTCTTCAACTATCGCGACCTATCGTGGGAGGAGACGGCCCCCGCCGACAACGTGGTCTTGGCGCTGGGCCGCGCGCCGCGACGCGAGCTTGTCGACGCGCTGAAGGCGTCGGGCCTAGAGGTGCGAGAGGTGGGCGACTGCGTCGAGCCGCGCACGATCTGGAATGCCGTCCACGAGGGCGCTAACGCCGCGCTGGAGATCTAGAAGCGCGAGGGGTCGGCCCGTCGGACTTGCCGCCGACGCTACCTGCTGCGACGGCGCGACCTCGCGTGCAAGCCACCGAGACCAAGAGCTCCCGCGACGCCGGCCAGTACAATCCACGTCGCGACCGTCTGTCCGGAGCCTCCTGACGTTCCACCTGACTGAGCAGCGACAGCGGCCGCTGGCAGCAGCACCGCGCCACCGACTCCCGGGTGAGGCGTCCCCGGTACCGGCGTGAACGTTGCCATGGGCGCTACTGGCGTCGATGTGCGGGTAGGCGTCGATGTACGGGTAGGCGTCGGCGGAACAGACGTGAACGTCGCCGTTGGTGTGAAGGTCCTCGTTGGCGTCGATGTGTTTGTCGCAGTGGGCGTGTAGGTGGCGGTCGGCGGTTTCGGTGTGTAGGTCGACGTCGGCGTCGGCGTGTACGTTGCCGTTGGCGTGTAGGTTGCCGTCGGCGTCGGCGTATAGGTCGACGTTGGCGTCGATGTGTTTGTCGCAGTGGGCGTGTAGGTGGCAGTCGGCGGTATCGGCGTATGCGTCGATGTAGGTGTCGACGTATTCGTTGCCGTCGGCGTATGGGTGGCGGTCGGCGGGACCGGCGTGAACGTCGCCGTCGGAGTGTAGGTGCTCGTCGGCGTCGGGGTGTTAGTAGGCAATGGCGTTGCAGTCGGCGTGAACGTGGCGGTGTGGACCGGCGTGTTGGTGGCGGTTGGAGTCGCCGTGGGCAGCTCTTCGATGGTCACGTCAACCATGCAGTCGTTGAAATCCTGGTCGCCGCCACCGTAGAGGTCCTCCCATCCAATCCTGACGACCGTGTCGGATATGCGCGTGAGATGGGCATGCTGGAGGCCGTCGGCGTTGCGGGAACCCGGCCCTGTCTGCCAGGTGTAGGGCTGGGGACCGGGGGACTGTGAGGGGGTCTTGATGCGGAAGACAAGCTCCCCCTGGCCGAAGGTTCCAATGGCGATATTCGACGGCTGATCCTTGCAGTAGAAGAGGTCCCGCGGCGAGGGCTGGCCGCCCTGCAGAGGCGAAGGGGATTGTATGCCGAAGAGGTTATTGTATGAGGCCTCGTAACAGTTAACGATCACCTGGACCTGGCTCATGTTGATGGTAAGGCGACCGTCGGTTTCGATGGTGTATGCCTCGACCTTGCCGGCACCCTGAGGACCGAACACGGCGAGAGCCGCGGCGAACACGACCGCGATGAAACCGATCCCAGCCGGCCAGAATGGCGGAGAACGGAGGCATCTCATCAGCCTACGGTTCATTGATCTCATGGCGTCCTACCACAAGGAGTTAGCGCTTCACGGCGTGCGGTTTGATAGACGGGGACGCCTGCAACCGGCCGCAATCGGTCAGCACAGACTCGAAACAGGCGGGGAACTATCACCGGTCGAATGAATCCGGTCAAATGCAATCTACGACCTCGAAGGCGATTTGTCAAGGGGGACAGCGCCTTTTTCCCGCCCGGCTCGATTCGTGCCGGCGCACGCTCGGCCGACGCGACGCTTCGCGAGCCCCGCGAGCCACACCCTTCCCAACGCAGGCGCGTTTCCGGTGTTACGGTTGCGACGGCGCCCGCCGACAACGTCGCCCTGGCGCTGGGCCGCGCGCCGCGACGCGAGCTCATCGACGCGCTAAAGGCGTCGGGCCTGGAGGTGCGGGAGGTGGGCGACTGCGTCGAGCCGCGCACGATATGGAACGCCGTCCACGAGGGCGCTAACGCCGCGCTGGAGATCTAGAAGCGCGAAGGGCCGGCCCGTCGGACTTGCCGCCGACGCTACCTGCTGCGACGGCGCGACCTCGCGTGCAAGCCACAGAGACCAAGAGCTCCCGCGACGCCGGCCAGTGCCATCCACGTCGCAACCGCCGGACCTGAGCCTCCGGACGCTCCGCCCGACGCATCGGCTACGGCCGCCGCTGGCAGCAGCACCGCGCCACCGACTCCCGGCTGAGGCGTCGATGTGCGGGTAGGCGTCGATGGAACAGACGTGAACGTCGCCGTTGGGGTGAAGGTCCTCGTCGCCGTCGCCGCAGGCGTGTGCGTCGATGTAGGTGTCGGCGTATTCGTGGCCGTCGGCGTGTGGGTGCTGGTCGGCGTGGCGGTGTGTGTCGATGTAGGTGTCGACGTATTCGTTGCCGTCGGCGTGTGGGTGCTGGTCGGCGTGGCGGTGTTGGTCGATGTAGGTGTCGGCGTATTCGTAGCCGTCGGCGTGTGGGTGCTGGTCGGCGTGGCGGTGTTGGTCGGCGTGGGCGTGGGCGTCCCGCCGTAGTTGGCGTAGTAGTCGCGAGAGCCGCCTGCCTCGAAGCCCGGCACGCAGATCGCGCCTCCGCCGAGGTCAGTGAACGGGTCACTACTCGTCCAATTGATGAATGACCCTCCCTGGTCGGACGTGGCAGCAGCCTGCAGCTTGACGGAATCCGGATGGCCGACGCCCAACGTCTTGCCGTTGTTGTCGTCGACTTCATAGAATGTGCCGAATGGGGGATCAGTGGACCCGATGCCGCCGCAATTGGTGCTTTCCAAGAATCCGGTCGCGGTCAGCGTGAACGTCACTCCGCTGGGCGCGGCCAGCACCTTCACGTTGCCGTCGCGGAAGGTCGTCCGAGCGAGGGGAGTCGCGGAACGGTTGCCGTCCCAGGGCGAGGCGTAGACCCTCGCTTCGTAGGTCCCCGGTATGCCGTCCAACTGGTAAAGGTAGGTGAACGCGCCCACGCCGTCGGCGCGGCGGGTGTCCCAACCAGGCGTGAGTGTGCCATCGCCCTTGACGATTGTGCCGTCGGGCCGGATGACGGGGACGGCGTAGTCGGTATCGGGCGCGAAACCGCCGCCGGTGATCGTCACGATTTCGTTGGAGAGGTAGTCGTCCTTGTCGGTAGTAATGAAGGGAGCGGCCTGCGCGAGGTAGCGCACGCCGAGCACGACGCCCGCGACGCACAGCAGCGCGGCCATCGCCAAACCGAGGCGGAAGGCAAAGGGCTTGAATAGCGTCCTGCCTACGGGCATCTTCCGGTGCTCATCGTTCGTTCCGCAAAATACAGCGGCGAAACGTTTCTCGCAGCCGTCTTGCGGTTAGAGGCAGACTTAGCCTGCCAGGGCGGGGGGATGTTATGCCACCAGTTCGGCTCAGTATAGACGATTCTTTGCATTTGTCAAGAGGGCAATGAGGAGAAATCGACAACTTATGTCTCGACATTGCCGTGGGCGGTCCGGCGGAATGGGAATAGGCGGAGACTGCGCCGCGCCTTCGCAAGCCGCACCCTTCCTAACGCGGGCGCGCTTCCGGTGTTACGAGGATCTGTGGGTAGCTCAGGATTGCCAGCGCATGATCGGCTGACGAGGGGAGCGACGCAGCACCTCCGCGAAGCCTGCCTTCGCGAACGCCGGCACGATGCCCATGTAGGCCTGCGGCGGCCCCAGGTCGCCCGGCTCCCGCGGGTACGCCTCGACGATGCGCGCACCCTTCGAGACGGCGTAGTCGCGCGCCGCCGCCAGCAGCGACGCCATCAGGCCGCTGCCACGGAACTCAGGCGCGACGTAGAAGCAGACAATCGACCACACGGGCTCGGCGTCAACGCGTCTGAGCGTCGGCGAGCGGTTCAGCGACGCGAACGCCTCCCGCGGCGCGACGGAGCACCAGCCCGCGGGCTCGCCGCCGACGTAGGCGATAATCCCCGGCACTTCGCCCGAGTCGACGATGCGCTTCATCGCCAACCGGTTGGCCTCGCCGCGCTGCCGCATCCACTCGCGACGCGTGGTCCGCCACCACATGCACCAGCAGCCTTCGTAGGCGCCGCATTCGCCGAAGAGCGCCTCGAAGTCGGACCATCGCTCCGGCGACACGGGCATGAACTCGACCGGTTTCGGGGGAGCGTCATCAGGCATCGGAGCCGCCTCTCTCTAGCCCGTCAGGAGCCGTCCCACAACGCGCTCTGCGCCGACGCCGGCGGGCCTTTAGGCGGCAGGCCCAGGTGCTCGTAGGCGCGACGCGTCGCCACGCGGCCGCGCGGCGTCCGCTGCAGGAAGCCCACCTGCATCAGGTAAGGCTCGTATACGTCCATGATGGTATCCGCCTCTTCGGAGATGGCGGCAGCGATGGTCTCCAAACCCACGGGCCCCCCCTGGAACTTCTCGATGATGGTGCGCAGTACCTTGTGATCCAGGTCGTCCA
>JALHUB010000237.1 GCA_022865685.1 Dehalococcoidia bacterium
CGGGCATGAGGATCATGTCGCCCTCGCGCAGGCGTGAGGCGACGCCGGATACCGTCACCTCCGACTCGCCATCGAGGACGTAGACCAGGGCGTCGAACGGCGACGTGTGCTCCGTCAGCCCCTCGCCGCGGTCGAAGGCGAAGAGCGTGACGTTGCCGCCGTCGCCCTTCATGACCTGGCGACTCACTACCGAGCCCTCCTGGTAGTCGATGAGGTCTGTCATCCGCCTGACCTGCGCCACGAGACCGCGCTCTTGTTCTGCCATTCCTTCCTCCGACCTTTGGCCCAGCCACGTGATTGAACGCCGAGACTAGAAAGTCTCGGCTACGATATTACCGGAACCGTCAGGATGCTCGCTCGAGCTGATAGATCGCCTTGTCGAAGCTGATTATGACGACCTCCCGGTCCGGCAACAAGCCGAAGGACGTGATCGGATGTCCCGGCTCCGCGAGAAGCACGGGGTCGCCGTTCGTCGTCGTGTCCAGCGCCCAGATCATGCCGCTACAGTAGTCGCCGTACACGTACCAGCCCTGCAGCTCCGGCATTGCCGTGCCGCGATAGACATAGCCACCGGTGACGGAGCAGCCGAAGTCGTGGCCATAGGCAGCCCGCGGTAGGGTGAGCCCAGTCTGGTCGCAGCCGGTCGTCCGGAAGCACTCGAAACCCTCCATGATGCTCCAGCCGTAGTTCCCGCCGGCGACGATGCGGTCGATCTCCTCCCACTTGTTCTGGCCCACGTCGCCGGCCCAGAGGTCGCCGGTAGCGGGATCGAAGCTGAAGCGCCAGGGATTGCGCAGCCCGTAGGCGTACTTCTCGGGCCGCGCGCCCTCGACGCTCACGAAGGGGTTCGTCGGCGGGACTGCGTAGGTATCGCCGGAGACGTCGAGGCGCAGGATTGACGAGAGCAGCGTCGACGTCTTCTGGCCGTTCTGTTGCGGGTCGCCCTCGGAGCCGCCGTCGCCGAGGCCCCAGTACAGGAAGCCGTCCGGCCCGAAGGCAAGCTGGCCGCCGATATGGTTCGCGAACGGCTGCGGCACCTCCAGGATGATACGCTCACTCGACATGTCCATGGCGCCGTCGGCGACTCTGAAGCGCGCGAGGACGCTGCGTCGAGGGTTGCCGGCGCTGTAATCGACAAAGACGCGCCCGTCGCCTGCAAACGTGGGCGAGAAGGCGAGGCCGAGCAGTCCCTCCTCGCTGCCGGGATTCGCGATCAGCAGGCCCGACACGTCGCCGAAGACGGCCGGTGGAACGCTCCCGTCGAGGGCGACTCGATAGATGACGCCGCCCTGCGTGAGCACGACGGCTTCGTTGGGGCTGCCGGGAATGGCCGCGAAGCCGAGCATCCGGTCGAAGTCCGCCTGGGGGAGCGTCTGAACGAGCCGGTAGGCGTTCGCCACGGGGCCGGGGGCCGGCGCAGGCGTGTCAGAGGCCGTCGGGGTCAGAGGCGGAGGCGGAGGCGAAACGCTCTTTCCGCCGCCGCACGCCGCTACGATGCACGCCGCTATGAAGCATGCCGCGGCTATGACGAGGGCCACGCCGGTCGCGCTCTTGCCGTCCACGCCGGGTCGTTCTCCTGTGCGGTCGCCGGATAGTCGCCTACGGCGCGACGCAGGTTACGAAGGTGAAAGCGTACAGCCCGATGCCGTCGCTCGTCGTCGAGAGACTGAGGTCGTGCGTGCCGAACTCGCGGTCATTGACCAGCATGTACATCCGCGGCTGGTCGACGGTTATTACGCTCCGCCCGTCTTCGAAGCGCACGTCGGGACCTGCGTCTTCGGCGGGCAGCGGGTGGCCGTCCTGCAAGAGCTCGATCTTGCCGGGTTGCCGCGGCGGATAGACCACCAGATTGACCTCCTTCGCCTCATAGCGCAGGTAGAGCCTGCTCTCGCCCGCGGCCCCCTCAGGTCGCGACAGGCTCTCCTTCCCCAGGAGCCAGTCGCCGGCCAGGTAGGCGTAGCCGTCCCTTTCGGTCAGCTCCTCCCGGTAGCGCGCCGCCTTGTCCGGCGAGACTTCGCTGTTGCCGATGCGCCCGCGTCCGTAGCCGAGGTATAGCTCCGGCGAGCCGCGATAGCAGACGGCGCCGGGCCTGTCCTCTTCGCGCATGGGCGCCATGATCTCCGACAGCTCTGCATCCGGCGACGCCTCCCTTATCAGCGACTGGATCTGGCCCTCCACCTCCTCGTACGCGCCCTCGCCGAAGTGGTAGGCGCGCACGTAGCCGTCCTTGTCGACGAGGTACTTCGCCGGCCAGTAGCGGTTGGCGTAGGCATCCCAGATGGCATGGCTGTTGTCGAGGACGATAGGGTACTCGATGCCGAGGTCCTTCACGGCGCGCGCGACGTAGCCGCGTTCTCTGGCGAAGGCGAACTCCGGCGCATGCACGCCGATGATGACGAGCCCGTGCGGCAAGTAGCGGGCGTGCCATTCCTTGAGATAGGGGATGGTGCGCAGGCAGTTGACGCAGGTGTAGTCCCAGAAATCGATGAGGACGGGACGGCCGCGGAGGTCGTGCATGGTGAGCGGCCCGCCCTGCAGCCAGGTCACGTCGCTGGGGAACTCGGGGGCCCGAACGGGCACAGTGATGCGAGTCACCAGATTCCTTCCTCGTGAAGCGCTGAATCAGATGCTACAGGCGCGACATGAAGCCAGCGTGAAAGGCCGTGCCGCGGGCGTGAAGGAGGTGTGATCAAGCCGCACAACAACCCTCCGGCGAGTAACGTCTGTCGAGAATCAGGGATGGTCACCCTGGATTATCGGCTTCGAGGACCGTGGCGAGAATGGCGGGCGGCTGTCGCGAGTGATGGGATTGTCGCGGAGGTTCAGGTGCCGACGTTTGGCTCGGCCTCCAGAGCGGTGGCGAGCTTATTCGCGGTGGTCGGCGTGTAGTTTGGCAGGCCCAGCTCGTGGGCGATGCGGACTTCAACGTCCTCCAGCGGCTTCAGCGATACCTCCTGCCCGCGCGCCTTCCCGTCCTTCGTGTAGTCGAACGGGTTGTCCAGGTCCGCGATGAGGAGAATGACATAGCTGAGGAACCAGGCGATGACGCCGACCAGGAAGACCGACTCGTACCAGGGGTGCACCTCCAGTAGCAACAGACCGAGGAGGACAAGCGCGGTTGCCAGCTTCGCCATCACATAGCCGGAAGACACGAAGGATGTCTCGCGTATGGTGTGAACACGGGTCAGCAGCCTCGAGATCGATGTCTGCTCCTGCTTTAGCCGGACGATGAAGTTCGGCTGAGTGAACGGCTCTATCTCGGCGAAGTGGCCTCCCAGTCCGCTGACGCGCTCCAGCAGTTCGTGGCTGCGCACGTCCTTGTAGAACCAGCCCTTTACCGCTTTCACCAGCTCGAACACCTCGCGGAGGGCATCGCGGGCGGGCGCCGCCTCCTTGCGTCGCCAGATGAGCGCGCACTCGTCCGCGATTGCGCCCAGGGAGACCGCCAGGTCGCCCGGCACCTTCTCGCTCTCCTTGTAGTCGGAGATGACACCCGTCAGCAGAAAACCGATGATGAAGACGTTCGCGGTGATGATCGTCGCCACGAGCGGGCTGACGGAGATGTTCTCAATGCCGGTGCGCTCGACGACAAGCCTGATACCAACGATCACGGCGGCGATGGCAAGGGCCTGCAATGGCAGGCGCCAGCTCGCGAAGATCCCTCTCATTCTCTGCTCCGCGTTTCGACTCGAAGTAATCGCTTTCATTATAAGTGGGCCCGCAGTATGGAGGAAAAAACGGTTCGTGATGTCGCGGGGCGTGCGGGGCCCGTCGCTCGGCATCCCGAGCGACCCCCGGATGCGGCAGCGAAACGTCGCACCCATGGATTCCGGCTGTCGAGGGCCACGCCCTCCGCCCTCGCCTCGCTGATTCGGTACATCCCATCCGCTGAATACCTGTGCGTCGACAGACGTCCGCAGGATGCCCTACCATGACTACATGCTAATGAGACGGCTCGCCGTCGCCTGGCTACCTGCGATCATCTGGATGGACCTCATCTTCTACCTCTCCGCGCAGTCGCGGCCCCTTGGAAAGACGCCGTCGCCGGCGTTCTCGTACGTCGCCCACTTCGCTGAATACGCCATGCTGGCATTTCTCCTCTTCTGGGCGCAACTCTCCCACGGGAGCTGGAAAGGGAAGCTTCGCACCGGCCTCGCCATCAGCTTCGTTCTCAGCGCCCTCTTCGCCGCCTCCGACGAGTATCATCAGAGCTTTGTTTCGGGGCGCACGGCCTCATGGCTCGACTTCGCGACCGATGCAGCGGGAGCGGCCGTCGCGCTGGCCATCATTGGCCGCTGGGGGCACTCGTTCCTATGGCGACAAGTGAGATATCGCCGAACAATTCTTCCTGCTGACCCCAAACGCGGCCCGCCTTGATCAGTTCAAGCACGGCCAGAAAAGAGACGATTACTTCGACGCGTGACGCGCACGCTAGCACCAGCTTGCGGAAGCTCACCTGTCCCGTCTCCCTCAGCGCCATCTCGATCTCCTGCACCTTGTCTTTAACCGAGACGATTTCGCGCGGGATCGCCGCTACCGGCTCCTCGGGGTGACGGCTCAGGGCGTCGCGGAACAGCTCCATCAGCCTGTCCAGCGTCACCTTGTCGAGGCCGGATGGGAGCGGCACGTCCGGCGGCGGCGCCGTCCGGCGGTAGGCGCGCAACCCCCCGTCTTCAATCGACCGCAACGCCAGCGCCACGTCCTTGAAGCGCCTATACTCGCGCAGCATCTCCGTCAGCTCGCGGCCAACAGCCTCTTCCTCCACCTGCTCCGCCTCCGTCGGCGGACGCGGCAGCAGCGCCCGCGACTTTAGATAGATCAGCTTCGCGCCGATCGACACGAAGTCCGACAGCGCGTCGAGGTTGATCTGGTCCCAGGAATGCAGTTGCGCGAGGTACTGATCGGTCACCTGGACCAGCGACACGGTAGTTATGTCGAGCTCATCCTTCTCGATCAGGTGGAGGAGGAGGTCGAGGGGGCCCTCGAAATGAGGCAGCTTGAGCTCGTACATGGCGATGAGGGCCTCGCAACGATTTGCGCCGTCGAGGCCCCCATTCTCCTAGATCGCTCTCTTAGACACGAGCGAGGGGACGCTGCACCGCCTCGCTCACAACCCTGACGCGCTCCATCAGACGGTGGAAGTTGGCAAAGTTCAAGCTCTGGGCGCCGTCGGATAGGGCGCGGTCCGGGTTAGGGTGGATCTCCACCATCAAGCCGTCC
>JALHUB010000238.1 GCA_022865685.1 Dehalococcoidia bacterium
CATGGCGTCGGGCGGCTATCCGGGCAAGTACGAGACCGGCTTCCCAATCGAGGGGCTGGACTCCCTTGACGCCGATGTTATGCTCTTCCACGCCGGCACGAAGAAGGGCGACGACGACGGTCGCATCGTGACGAACGGCGGCCGCGTGCTGACCGTGTCGGCGCTGGGCGCGACACTGGAGGAGGCGCGTCGGAAGGCGTACGCGAACGTGGAGCGCATCCGCTGGCCGGGCGCCCACTACCGGACGGACGTCGGCGGGCGACGCCACCGTCCGCGGCCGGAATGGCTGGAGATACCATGAACACACCCGTTGTAGCCGTCGTCATGGGGTCGAAATCGGATGCGCCGACGATGCAGGAATGCCTCGACACACTCGACAAGCTCGGCATCGCTTACGAGACGCAGGTCATGTCGGCACACCGCACGCCGGACAAGGTGCGAGAGTTCGCGCAGTCGGCCGCTGAGCGCGGCATACGCGTGATCATCGCCGGCGCGGGCGGGTCTGCGGCGCTGCCGGGCGTCATCAAGGCGTATACGTCGCTGCCGGTCATCGGCGTGCCGCTCGCATCCAGCGATCTGAAGGGCGTCGACGCTCTGATGGCGATTGCGCAGATGCCGCCGGGGGTGCCGGTCGCGACCGTCGCCGTCGGCAAGTGGGGAGCGCACAACGCCGCCCTCCTGGCCGCGGAGATCCTCGCCCCGAGCGACGCGAAGGTCCGCAAGGCGTACGAGGACTACCGTCAGGGGCTGGCATCGGGTTAGACTGGAAGCGGCCGGTTCCCCTGCTGGCTACTACGCCGAGACTGGAAAGTCTCGGCTACGAGGAATTAACCGGCGCATCAGGCGGGCAAGATGCCCGCCCTACGCGAGGCGGTCCGATGTTCAGACACAATAGCGAAGCTACGCCCGTCGAGATGTTCCCCGGTATCGTGCGCCGCGCGCTTTGCGGTGACGAGCGGATGACGCTCTGCGAGATCACGCTGCACAAGGGCGCCGTCGTGCCGGAGCACAGCCACTCGGATGAGCAAACGGGCTACGTCATGCAGGGCCGCATGCTCTTCAAGATCGGCGAGGAGGAGCGCGAGATAGGCGCGGGCTACGGCTACCTCGCGCCGGGCAACGTCCCCCACGCGCTGACTGCCCTGGAGGACAGCCTGATCGTTGAGGTCTTCTCGCCGCCGCGAAAGGGGTATTTGGAATAATGATCCCGAAGTACTGCCGACCGAAGATGGCCGCCATCTGGTCCGACAAGGGCAAGTACGATCGCTGGCTCCAGGTCGAGAGCGCCGTCTGCGACGCCTGGGCCGAGCGCGGCGACATCCCGAAAGAGGCGGCAGAGAAAATCCGCGGCGCCCGCTACAACCTGGAGGACTTCGAGCGCTACCTGAAGGAGATCCATCACGACGTCATCTCCTTCCTCCGCTCCGTCGCCGATAGCCTGGGCGAGGAGTCGCGCTTCGTACACATGGGGCTGACGTCCTATGACGTCGTCGACACCGCGCTCGGCATGCAACTCCGCGACTCCTGCGATATCCTCCAGCGTGACCTCGAAGTCCTCACTGCCGCCGTCGAGGAGAAGGCGCTACGCTACAAGGACACGCTGATGATGGGGCGTACGCACGGCGTCCACGCGGAGCCGATAACCTTCGGCCTCAAGCTCGCCGGTTGGGTCGACGAGCTGCGACGCAACGCCCGCCGTCTCGCCGATGCGCGGGCGGAGGTCGCTGTCGGTAAGGTGAGCGGCGCCGTCGGCAGCCACGCGACCGTGCCGCCGGAGATCGAAGAGAAGGTGTGCGCGCGCCTGGGTCTGGGCATCGAACCGATCAGCACCCAGATCGTGCAGCGCGACCGCCACGCCCGCTTCGTCACGACGCTGGCGATACTTGCCTCGTCGCTGGAGAAATTCGCGACGGAGGTGCGTCATCTCCAGCGCACCGAGGTCCTGGAGGTCGAGGAGCCTTTCGAGGAGGGCCAGGCAGGCTCCAGCGCCATGCCGCACAAGCGCAACCCGGAGAAGTGCGAGCGCGTTTGTGGGCTGGCACGCGTCGTGCGCGGGTACAGCGTCACTGCCCTGGAGAACGTCTCTCTCTGGCATGAGCGCGACCTCACGGACTCGGCGCCGGAGCGCATCATCCTGCCCGACTCCTGCCTCCTGCTTGACTACATCCTGGACCTCTTCACCTACGTCATGCGCGGCCTCCAGGTCTACCCGGAGCGGATGCGCGAGAACCTGGAGCTGACGCAGGGCCTCGTCTTCACGTCGCGGGCGCTCGTCGCGCTCGTCAACAAGGGGCTGAGCCGCGAGAAGGCGTACAAGCTCATCCAGGCCTGCTCGATGCGGGCATGGAAGGAGCGCATCCCCCTGCGCGGCCTGCTCGAAAGCGACGCCGAAGTGTCGGGCCGGCTGTCGGCGGCGGAGCTGGACGAGATATTCGATTACAGCGTCTACACGAAGTACGTCGACCACTCGTTCAAGAGAGTCAACCTATTGTGACGAGTGCACCGAGCCAATTGCGCCGGCCCATGGACGTGGGCCAGATCATCGACACCGCTATCCGCCTCTACCGGCTGAACTTCGGCGAGTTCCTGGCGATAGCAGCGATTACGCTGCCCGTAAGCGCGGCGAGCGCGATTGCCGGCGGGCTCATCGAGGACAAGGTGGTCGCTGCCATCGTGACGGCGGCTCTGGCGATTCCGAGCATAGCTATCGGGCTCGTCGCGCAGGCGGCGATCGCGCGGGCCGTCGCCGACATAGACGAGGGCGTTGCACCCGACTTCAACTCCGTCTACGGGCGGGTCCTGCCGCGGGTGGGCACGCTGTTTCTGACGGCGTTGCGAGTCGCAGTGATAGTGCTTGCGTTGTGTCTCACGATCGTTGGGATACCCTTTGCCATCTATTTCATGGTTCGCTGGGTCTTCTTTACGCAGACAATCATCATCGACGGCGAGACCTCCGGGAATGCGACGATGGCCAGCGCGGATATTGTGCAGGGGTCGTGGTGGCGCACGTTCGGCATCCTGATCATGGTGGGGATTCTGGCCAGCCTTCCGGCGGCGGCCGTGAGCCTGCTGTTCTCGGCTGCCTCTCCGGTGGCCGCCAACCTGGCCAGCGCGGTCGTTGCGGTCGTTGTGTTCCCGTTCAGCGCGGGGACTTTGACGCTGCTGTTCTTCGATCTTCAAAGCAGGGAGCGCGAACATGTCAGTATTGCTTGAGACCAACCTTCCAGGCCTCTACGCGCGCGGCAAGGTCCGCGATACGTACGACCTCGGCGGCGGTCGCCTTCTCATCGTCGCCACCGACCGCATATCGGCCTTCGATGTTGTCCTGCCGCAGGGAGTGCCCGACAAGGGCGCCGTGCTGACGCAGCTCTCCGCCTTCTGGTTCGAGAAGACGGCGGACGTGATGCCGAACCACTTCCTGCGCCTGATCAGCAACTGCGACAACGCCGACTTGCCGTTCCCCTGCTCGCACGAGATCGCGGGTAGATCGATGGTCGTCAAGAAGGCGAAGCGGGTCGATATCGAGTGCGTGGCGCGCGGCTACCTGTCGGGCTCCGGATGGGTCGAGTACCAGCAGACGGGGTCGATCTGCGGCATCCCGCTGCCGAAGGGGCTGCGGGAGAGCGACAAGCTCCCGGAACCGATTTTCACGCCGTCGACGAAGGCGGCGAGCGGCCACGACCTCAACATCGGCTTCGCAGAGGTCGCGGACTTGGTCGGGCCGGAGACGGCGAAGCAGGTGCGCGACGCCACGCTCGCCATCTACCGCTTCGCCGCCGAATACGCTCTCGAGCGCGGCATAATCATCGCCGACACGAAGATGGAGCTCGGCTGGCACGATGGCAAGCTCATCCTTATCGACGAGCTGCTGACGCCCGACTCTAGCCGCTTTTGGGACGCGGCGACAGATGAGCCCGGCACGTCGCAGCCGAGCTTCGACAAGCAGCCGGTGCGCGACTGGCTCATCGCCTCAGGCTGGAACCGCGAGCCGCCGCCGCCGGACCTGCCGGACCAGGTCGTCGCCGACACGTCGGAGCGCTATCGCGAGGCGTTCCGCCGTCTGACGGGCCACGAGCTACTTTAGTCGAGGGAGCGAAGGGTGTATCTAGCGAAGGTCTACGTAACGCTGAAACCGACCGTGAACGACCCCCAGGGCCTGACGATAAAGGGTGGCCTGCACTCGCTGGGATTCGAGAGCGTCGAGGCCGTGCGCGCGGGCAAGTACCTGGAGATACGTCTCGCCGGCTCGGACAGGGCCCAGGCGGAGAGCCAGGTCCACGAGATGTGCCGCCAGCTCCTGGCGAACCCGATCATCGAGGAGTATCGCTTCGAGCTGGAGGAGGCGGCCGGCTAGGCCGAAGGGAGGAGAGATGTCGGAGGAGGATGCGGGCGACTCTCGCGGCCAGACGGCGGATGTACAGGCTCTAGCCATCGAGCGGTTCATCAAGAGCTACGTCGCTGCAAGCCCCGAAAACAGGCTCTCTAGGGTGGACGATAGCCCCATATTTGAGGAACCGCTCGTCGGGTTTGCCTCTGGAGACGACCCCCTCTTCGAACAGTACAAAGAGCTAATCGGGCCGTTTCACTTCACTCCCAGGGAAATCCTCGAGCAGACGCTGCCCGGAACGGCGACGGGCGATGTCAGCGTCATCTGCTGGGTGCTGCCGGTCGCGGCGAAGACCCGGGCGGAGAACGCCCGACGCAGGAATGAGCCTTCACCAAGGTGGTCCGACACCAAGTACGATGGGGAGGGCTTCAACAACAGTCTGAGGGGCGCGCTGGAATCCTTCCTCACCTGCAACGGCTGTCCTGCCGTGGCGCCGGGGCTGTCGCCGCTGTTCACCCTGATGCTGCCGGAGCCAGGCGGGTGGACCTCCAACTGGTCCGAAAGACACGCCCTGTATGCAGCCGGCATGGGCACCTTCAGTTTGAGCGACGGCTTCATTACGGAGCGCGGCATCGCCATGCGCTGCGGCAGTGTCGTCGCCGGTCTGGCGCTGCCCGCGACACCGCGCCGGTACCGTTCCTACACAGAGAACTGCCCTTTCTTCCTGGACGGCTCCTGCGGCGTATGCGCTCGACGCTGCCCCGCCGGAGCGATCTCGACGGAGGGACACGATAAGGGGCTCTGCTTCCAGTACCTGAACGAGACGTTGGCGCACACGGGCGAGAGGTACGGCCGCAACCCGCTTGCCTGCGGGCTCTGTCAGACGGCCGTTCCCTGCGAGTCGCGGATACCGCCCGCAGCAACCAAGAAGAGGGACTGCGTGACCTAGAGGCTCCCCTTCGTGCTCGGGACGTCGCTCCCCAGGCGCGGGTCCAGACGCACCGCCGTCCCAAGGGCACGCGCCAGCGCCTTGAACACTGCTTCCGCCTTGTGATGATCGCTCGCGCCGGCAAGGATGCGCGCGTGGAGAGTCATCTTGCTCTCGGTGGCTATCGACCACAGCATGTGGCCGATGAGTTCTGTCGGCAGCTCCCCGACCTTCGCCCCCGTCCACGACAGGTCGAGCGCCGCGTAGCCGCGCCCGCTGAGGTCGACGGCGACGAGCGCCAGCGCTTCGTCGAGGGGTACGACGGCGTGTCCGAAGCGGACGATGCCCTCTCGGCGGCCGAGGGCCTTCTTGAGGGCGCGGCCGAGGCAGATAGCGACGTCCTCCGCGGTGTGGTGGGGATCGATCTGGAGGTCGCCCGTGGCGGCGATAGTTATGTCAATCAGGCCGTGTCGCGCTATCTGCTCCAGCAGGTGGTCAAGCATGCCGACGCCGGTCGCGATCCTCGCCTGCCCGCTGCCGTCCAGGTTCACTTCCACGCTCACCCTGGTCTCCTTGGTCTCGCGCTCTTCCTTACCTCGACGCTCCACGGCTCCCTCCTATCTCATTCAGCGCTTCGATGAGCGCCCGTCGATGTTCCGGCAGGCCGACGCTTATGCGCAGATAGTCGCGAAGGACCGCGGCATCCGGCCGTCGCACCATGATGCCGCGCTGCCGCAGTTGCTCCTGCAACTTGCCCGCGTCGATGCCGTCGGTGCGGCAGAGGATGAAGTTGGCCTGCGACGGCAGCGGCTCCAGGTAGGATACCCCCGCCAGCGCCCGCGATAGCTCCTCCCGCTCGGCGACCAGCATTCGTACGCGTTCCTGCAAGAGCTCAGCGTCGGCTAGCGAAGCCAGCATGGCCGCCTGCGCCGCCACATTCAGATTGTACGGCTGCTTGATCTTCAGCACGACCTCGGCGACGGACGGCGGAAAGATGCCGTAGCCGACGCGCAGCCCGGCGAGGCCGGCCCACTTGCTGAAGGTGCGCAGCACGATGAGATTCGTGCCCTCGGCGACGCGCCCGGCGAAGGTGCCGCTGCCGGCGAACTCCACGTACGCCTCGTCGACGACGACGACCAGGCCGGTCGCCAGCAGGGCGCCGAGATCGGCTTCGGAGATGACGGTCCCCGTCGGGTTGTTCGGCGAGGTGACGAAGATGACCTTCGCCTCTCCGGCGACCGCCCGTATCGCCGCCAGGTCGAGCGAGAAGTCGCCGCGGCGCGGCACGTCGATGAGCCGGGCGCCGGCGACGCGCGTCAGGAATGGGTACATCCCGAAGGTCGGCGGGCAGTTGATGACGCCGTCGCCCGGCGCCAGGAAGGCGCGCAGGACCAGATCCATTATCTCGTCGCTGCCCGTCCCAAACACGATCTGGTCGAAGGGAATGTCGAGGAAGAGTGAGAGCGCCTCGCGGGCGTGGTGCTGGAGCGGGTCGGGGTAGATGTGATAGTCGCGGTACTCCGCCAGCGCTTTGAGCGCCTTCGGGGACGGCCCGAACGGGTTCTCGTTGCCGTCCAGCTTGACGATGCGCTCCGGCGGGATGCCCAGGCGGCGCGCAAGCTGGTCCGGCGGCTCGATGGCCTCGTAGCCGGGCATGGCCTCCAGCTCAGGCCGCAGGAGCCTGCGAATGTCGCGATCTGCTTCCGGTCTTCCCGTCATGGCTAGTGACCCTGCTTCTTGAGACGCATCTCGATTGCGCGCGCGTGCGCCGTCAGTCCTTCGGCCCGCGCGATGGCCGCCGCCGCCGGCCCAAGCTCGCGCAGCGCCTCGTCGCCGACTTCGACGACGTTGGTCATCTTCAGGAAGTCGAGCACGTTCAGGGGCGAAGAATACCGCGCGCTGCCGCCCGTCGGCATGACGTGGCTCGGCCCCGCCGTGTAGTCGCCCATCGCCTCGGGCGAGGACTCGCCGACGAACAAGCCGCCGGCGTTGCGCACGTGGTCGACCCACCGGCCGGCATCGCGGACCAGCAGGCAGAGATGCTCCGGCGCGAACTCATTTGCCAGCGCCAGCGCCTCCTCCAGGCCGTCCGTCACGACTGCGCCGCCGTTCGTCAGCGCCACGCGTGCCACGTCCGACCGTTCGATCTCCGCCAGTTGCCGCTCTATTTCCTGCTCCACCGCCTTCGCGAACGGGAGCGACGGCGTCAGCAGGATGGGACGCGCCATGGCGTCGTGCTCGGCCTGGGCCAGAAGGTCGGCGGCCAGCCATTCCGGATCGTTGTCCGCGTCGGCGATGATCAGCACCTCGGACGGCCCGGCAATGCAATCGATGCCAACCGTGCCGAACACCTGCCGCTTGGCGGCGGCAACGTAGGCGTTGCCCGGCCCGACGATCTTCGCAACCGGCGGGATCGTCTCGGTGCCATAGGCGAGCGCGGCAACGGCCTGCGCGCCGCCGATGCGATAGATCTCCTCGACGCCGGAAAGGTGCGCCGCGACCAGCACCAGCGGATTGAGCACG
>JALHUB010000239.1 GCA_022865685.1 Dehalococcoidia bacterium
CCGACAGGATGCAGACCGACCCGTTCGGCGAGAGCACCGTACGGGCGCAGATGCATCCCGGGTACCAGAATCCCTCATGCATCGGACCCTCAGGGCCGGCTGATCCTGAGCTGTCCATACTATCAGTCCAGTCTGTGGACGAGCGCCCCATCGCACTGCTGGCCAACTACTCCATGCACTACTACGGAGCCCAGCCGGTATCCGCCGACTACTACGGTGCGTTCTGTCGGCGTCTGGAGCAACTCATCGCGGCCGACGGCGTGGACCCGCCCTTCGTGGCCATGATGTCACACGGCACCAGCGGCGATCTTCATTGGATGGATTACGGCAAGCCGAAGGATCTGCCCGGTCTGGAGCGCTACGCTGACGCCCTCGCCCGCCTGGCCCATGAGGCGTGGAAGACCGTCGAGTATCACTCGGCGGTCCCGCTAGCGATGGCGGAAACCAAGCTGACGCTGGATCGTCGCCTCCCGGACGCCAAGCGGCTGGCCTGGGCGCAACCGGTGCTCGCCAAGATGGGCGATCGCCCCCCGAAGACGAAGGAAGAGGTATACGCCCGCGAGGCGCTCTTCCTCCGCGCACAGCCGACCCGCGAGCTGATCCTGCAGGCCGTGCGCATCGGCGGCCTGGCCATCACGGCGATCCCCTGCGAGGTGTACGGCCTCACCGGCTTGAGGCTCAAGGCGCTGAGTCCGTTGCGTCCGGCGATGAACATCGAGCTGGCGAATGGGGCCGAGGGGTACATCCCACCTCCCGCCCTTCACCCCCTGGGCGGATACAATACGTGGCCCGCGCGCACCGCGGGACTCGAGCGCGGAGCCGAGCCGAAGATCGTTGATGTCGTACTCAGTCTCTTGGAGGAGGTGGCGGGCCAACCTCGCCGCGAGCACAGGCCGCCCGCCGGGACGTACCCGAGGGCCGTGCTGGCGTCGAAGCCCGTGGCCTACTGGCGAATGCACGAATTCGAGGGCCCGATGGCGACCGACTGCAGCGGCAACTCACATGCCGGCAACTATGAGGATTTCGTTGTCTTCTATCTCGGCGGCCCACCCTCGGCGGCATTCTCGGGCGACGTGCGCTTGAGTCGGTCACCACACTTCGCCGGAGGACGCATGTGGGCGTCCTTCCCGAATGTCGCGGACACGTACAGCGCCGAGCTGTGGTTCTGGAACGGGCTCCCTTCGGACGCGCGCCCTGTAACGGGCTACATGTTCTCGCGGGGGCGCGAGGGCGACACGAGTTGCCCGGGCGATCACCTCGGCATTGGGGGCACGCAGTACGGACAGGCCAAGCTCCTCTTCCTCAACGGCAATCGTGACAACGGCGTCCTCGCCGGCCGTACGCACTTTGGCCTGAGGACCTGGAACCACGTCGTGCTCGTTCGGGAGGGCAAGCGAGTGACCGTATACCTCAACGGCGCTCATGCGCCCGAGATTGAGGGCGAGGCCGAGGTGACTCGACCACCGGACGCCTTCCGAGTGTTTGTGGGCGGGCGGTGTGACCGCTTCGCGAACTGGGAAGGTAGGATCACCGAAGTGGCCCTCTATGACCGAGCACTGACCGCTGGAGAAGCAGCCGTCCATTATGCTGCCAGTGGCATGCAACCGAACACTCAGGAGTCCTGGTGAAATGCATCGTCGGGAGTTCCTTGCTATGGTAACTGCCGCGGGATTCGGCGCAATGCGCCTCGAGGGAGGCGCGGCGAGCAACGGCGGGCCCGGGCGTCTTCGGGCCGGCGCGGCTGTCTCGGACATCACGCCGGCGCTGGGCGTCTCCCTGGACGGCGTCATAATGCAGATCGGGCCCGCCGAGAAGATCCACGACCCGCTCTGCGCCCGTTGCCTGGTACTCGACGATGGCCGCTCGCGAGTGGCGATTGCCGTCGTGGATGTCACGATGGTGAAGGCGGAGGTCTTCGACAGAGTGAAGCTTCTGGCCCATGAACGGACCGGCATCCCGACCGAGCACATGCTGATGGCCGCCACCCACACGCACGCCGCACCGCGGATGATGGGCAACCCCACGGTGGACATAGATCGGGAGTACTACGAGCTCTTCTGCCGGCGCATTGCAGACGCCGTCGAGGCAGCCGTCGAGAACCTGGCGCCGGCCGTGATCGGCTGGGGCTCGGCGCACGTGCCGCAATTCACCGAGAATCGCCGTTGGTTCGTCAAGCCGGGTGCCATGCCGGCAAACCCCTTCGGCCAGACGACCGACCAGGTGCTGATGTATGGCAATCGCCAGGGCATCGGAGTGAAGCCCTCCGGCCCCGTGGATCCGGAGCTGTCAGTCGTCTCGGTGCGACATGCCGACGGACGACCGATGGCCGTACTGGCCAACTACAGCGTTCACTACGTCGGCGGATATGGCGAACGGACCGTGAGCAGCGACTACTTCGGTTGCTTCGCGCAGAGGGTTGCGGCGCTTCTCGGCGGAGAGAACTTGGAGGCGGCTGTCGTCGGCATAATGTCCAACGGCACGTCGGGAGACACCGCGGCGGTCGGTGGCGGCTACGCCAAGATGGCGACGATGGCCGAGGTCCTGGCGGCTGAAGCGGTCAAGGTGTGTCGGCAGGCGGCGCATCGAGACATTGTGCCGCTGGTCATGCGGCAGTCCGAGATACAGCTCGCCGTCCGTCGCCCCACTGACGCCCGACTCGAATGGGCGAGGGCGGCGATGTCGAAGCCGCTCACCAAGGGCTACCACAGGTGGCGCAGTATCTACGCCCGGGAGGCGCTGCTGCTCAGTCAGTCTCCACCCACAGTGAGACTCCAACTGCAGGCGCTGGGCATCGGCGAGCTCGGCATCGCGGCCGTCCCCTGTGAGGTATTCGCTGCCACAGGGCTGGCCATCAAGAACGAGAGCTCAATGAAGCCGGCCTTCACGATGGCGCTTGCCAATGGTCAACAGGGCTATCTCCCGACTCCCGAGGCGCACGCGCTGGGTGGGTATGAGACATGGCCGGCCCGGTCGAGCTGTCTGGAAATCGAGGCGGAGCCGAAGATACGAGCCAAGGTGCTCGAGCTACTGCAGGAGGTGGCCGACGCCACCGGAGAGGGACGACTATGACAACGAATGTGAGCCGGAGGCCGATGACCCGACGCCAATTCATCCGCCGGACAGCCTGTGTGGCGGCGGGACCGCTCATCCTGTCTGCCAGTGCTCGCGGGGCGAACGACCGCATCGCACTGGGCGTCATTGGCACGGGCCAGCGCGGCACTGCCGTAATGCGCACGTTTCTGCGCCTTGGGGGAGTCGAGGTGGTTGCCGTGTGCGACGTGCAGAAGGACCGGCGCGAGACTGCGGCGGCTATTGTGCACCAGAGCCGGGACGGCGCCACGCAGAACGGATGCAAAGCGGAGCGCGACTTTCGCGAGATCCTCGGTCGCGACGACGTTGATGCCGTGCTGCTGGCGCCACAGGACCACTGGCACGGCGTGATGGCCGTGAGGGCCGCAGAGAGCGGGAAGGACATGTACTGCGAGAAGCCTCTCGGTGTGGCTGTGCGAGAGTGTCAG
>JALHUB010000240.1 GCA_022865685.1 Dehalococcoidia bacterium
GCAGGTGGTTGGGGTGGGCCGGAACCCGACAGTCAGGTTGCATTCGCACCCAACGGTGTTAAGGTTGGTCGGGTTGGGGTCGCACGCGAACGCGGCGCCCGGCGCGCATGTAGTCTGCTCGTACCCAGCGACGGCCAGGTCGTTGTCGTTGTCGGTATCGCAAGCGTCGCCGATCTTGTCCTGGCTGGGGTTGCTGGCGTTGTCACCGACACCTCCGTTGGGGATGTTCGGGCCGTTGGGCCGGCGACCGCCGTCGGTGTTGAGCTGGTCCGGGTTGTACACGGTCGGGCAGTTGTCCATGGAGACATCGGTGTTGGTCCCATAGACATTTGCCGGCTTGTCCGCGAACCCATCGCCATCGGGGTCAGCAATCGTGCCGTCGGTGTCCCCATTCTTCGGGTTCGTGAACTGGAACATCTCGACGAAGTCAGGCGCGCCGTCGGTGTCGAAGTCTTTGCTCGTCAGGAGGTCGTTGCCGCCCCAGAACCACTCGATGCCGTCCACGAGGCCATCGCAGTCCTGGTCCTCGGCCTTGTTGTGGCTGACCGCGACGGGGTTCTCGCTGTAGTTGACCCAGCCGTCGGCGGTGCCGCAGGTAGCGGCGCCGGGCGGGTCGTCCACGGCGTCGACCCCGGGGAAGCCCGCCGTGCCCCAGCCCGACGAGGCGTGAGCGGCGTTCATCAGGCAGTCGCCGTCAGCGTCAACGTGAGGCTTGCCGCCGAGCGCGACGAGGTGCGCGTCATGCCAGCTCTCTTCCGGGCTGATAAACCCGCTGTTGTCGTCGTCGCAACTGGTGGGATTACCTGTGGGCAAGCTATCGTTGTCGGCGCAGACGTCCTGGTCTTCCCAGAAGCACTCGATCTGGATGGTTCGCTCAACATAGCCGATGTCGCTCGGCAGGCTGGGTGGGCTCTGGTGGGACTTCCGGAGGTCGCCAATGAGGCTCAACGAGCTTGAGCCCTTGCTCGCGAAGATGGTCCAGCGCGCGTACAGACCGGCGCCAGCAGCCACCGGCGGGTTCACGTAGACGGTGGTGATTGACGTGCTGTTCTGCGGGCTGTCCAGGCAGACCTTCGACGGAGGAGTGTCTGGCGCGCCGCCCAATTGGGTCTGGGCGACGAATGCCTGGTTGCCGCTAACCGTCGGTGAGAACGGGACATTGGCGTAAACGGTGTTGAGCACGGACGGAGCATCCACTGAGCCGATACCGACGCACACCGTTTTGATGTCTGCCCTGTGCCGAAGGAGCCAGGGGAACGGCGGCATGATCTTCAGCAGGTACTCTTCGTCTGTGCCTGAGACCGCCGTGGTCTTCTTGATCCAGCGAAGAGGGAAGTCCTCCGGAGGACTTGCGCAGGTATCTTTTAGCTGCATGTAGTTTACGTCGCCGTTGCAGCCGACGTCGACGGCGGAGAATACTGATCCGACGTCGATGTCGAGGGCATCACCCTGGTAGACAGAGTATCCCGCTCCCGAGTAGATCCAGGGGAGGGTGACGCGTTCGCCCCAATTGACCTGGGTCTGGGTGTAGTTGGAGGCAATCCGCTGGCCGAGCTGGGTGGTGTTGATTCCACCCGTCGACACGGCATGGAATGGCTGGACAGGATAGGCAATCTTGCCCTGGGTGGGGTTGACATCTTTCAGCACGCCAACCAGCGCCAATGAGATTGCTATGGCGATTGTTGCCAGAAACGTAAGTCTTAGCTTCATGTTTAGGGACCTCCTGGACTGCTATGAACAGTTCCGGCGGGGGCCGATCTACCAGGTATTGTCGACTCTTTTCCCCCCCTTTCTCGGCCGTGTCCGGCTCCCAGTATTTTAATAACCGGCAGGACGATCGGATTGCATGCACGCGCCGCGAGGCGCGACACTCCGTGCGGGAAAGGCGGCTATGCCGCCTTCGGAGTGATGCATGCCCGACACTCAAAAAGCCAACCCGGCGGGGTCGGCTTTTTCCGAGGATACCGTATTTTGGCCTGTTTGCCCATGCGCAGCCCCGCCGCCTGGCACAGGTCTCGATTAGCTTATTACTTACACTATTATGCCTGCGATGTCAAGGGTTTGGGGGGGGCAACTTACGGGTGGCCCCCGAATCTGTCTCGGCTGCCGGCGCCTGGAAAGGCACGCTAATGGCCCCGGCATGAGCGGCACTGTAAAGGGAAGCGGCCCCCTCTGAACGAGAGGGGGCCGCTGATGATCTGAATGACTGAAGGTGGAGAGGATTACTCTCCGCTCAGATACCCTCCATCACCGGTAGACGGCGGCGAGATGTTTGGCGCGGTGGACCCGCCGGGCGCCCCAGCGGGTGCCGGCTGCGGCACGCTGCTGGAGCATTGGACAAGGAAGGCCTTTTCGAGGTCGTTCGGCTCCAGCACCTCCGTCTTCTTGGGGCACGGGAAGTACTGGAGAGTCCCCGCGCAGTTGGCAATATCGGCCGCTGTTAGGTCCTCGTCATCCTCAACGAGCACAGGCAGCAGGAGGGTGGCGTCTGCTGTGACGCCTCTGGCGACGTCCGTTAGCGGCGTCACGGTTGTCGTCGCCGCGCCGCCGGCGGACTTGGCCTCGATGGGTGAAGTGGTAGCGAGTGTTTGGACATCGTAGCGCACGACGTTTCCGTCGATTGCCGGGTTCCCCGCGGCGTCAGTGAGTGCGGCGGAGACGGCTGACGTGGCCGTGCCGTCGCAGACCAGGCTGGCGGGCGTGGCGCTCAGGGTCATCTCGGTCGGCGGCCCCTGCACCTTCATTTCCACCTCTGCGTCCCTTTGGCGGGCAGAGATATCGAGCCCGGCCTCGGTGTCGTCCGGCAGCACCTTCGGGACTACCCTCGATATTGAGGCGCGAATGGTGACGGTCCCCGGCTCCTTTTCACCGCAGACAACGTCGGGAGAGGCGATGCCGAGGGCGGAGGACACGGTGGGAGTGAGCGCTATCTGTCCGGAGGGGCTGCGAGCCTGAGCAAGGCGAGCCACTTCGGGCCAAGGCGACTCCTCGGTTATGATCTCCCATAACACCAGCGCGCCGGTCAGCGCCTTACCGTCACTGTCCTTCACTATGGCCGTGAGCGGGCTTCTGACAGGCGAGCCCAGGGCTGCCGAGTACTGCGATACGTTCTTGAAGAGGTTGCACACCTGTGCTCCGGTCTGGATGACCTTCTTCGCCGCCGTGAGCTCGATCCTGTAGGGCTCGCCGACGATCGTGTACTCCGCATCCATCTCCAGCCGGGCCTGACGTAGCCTCAGATTGGCGTCGCCTCTGGAGGCGTTGGCGGCTCTCAGCGCGACCACTACTACGCCGTCACCCTTTACGCCGTCGTCGTCGCAATCCTCGTCGCTGATATCGAAATCGGGGCTGGGCACCGGGCCGGGACCGCAGCGGATGTTGGAGCCGATGGGCAAGCCACCCTGGCCCAGGAAGACCCCCTTGTCCGCATAGAGAGCCAAGGGCTCGTCGTTGCTGACGAAGGATATCACCCAGAACTGGCCGTCTACCTGGTGCAACTGCCCGGCGTCTGAGTCCATGGGCGTTAGGGGAACCCCCGCAGGGTCTTTCCCTGGGGCGGTGAAGTCCTCCGGTGTGGGAGGCGACTCGGCGATCTCGGCGGCTCTGTCGGGTCCGGGGATGCCCCTGAGGGCGCCTATCATGTTATCGAATGTGTTCTCGAGATTCATACTCCCAGAACAGTCGAGGAAGGCCTGGGACGAGTCAACCTTGTTGACTACGGTGTTGCCGTCCCAGTCAATGGTGGACGTCAGCATGACGCAAAACGCCCAGTTTATGGTGAGGAGTCCCTCGGGATCGGCTTTTGCTACAGGCGGCCGTGCGCTCTGTCCCACAAGAAGCAGGGCCAGTGCCGAGGCTGCCAGTACTAGCGCGATCTTTGTGAATTTCACGATTCGCATCCCCCTTTTCTGTGCATTCCGCGGCGCTGGGGCCACGGATTTGTTCCGTACTTCGCTATGACCCACGAACCGAGGTCTACTTCCGTGGTTTCGATGTAACGGTGGGGGAGAGCACCCTTCATGGGCGAGAGGCTCTCCCACTCACCCTGTCTCCTCACCGGTTGGTAACCCGGCGAAGGTAGAGCCCTCCGCCGAGAACGAGGGAGGCTGCTCCCCCGGCTAGTGTCCACATGAGTATGCCGGTCCATCCGATGCCGCCTGACCCAGTGCCTGTGGCGGGCGGGACGACTACGGGCTGCTGCCCGCCGCTCGGTGGCGGTGGCGGTGGCGGCGGCGCCGACGTTGGTTGTCCTGGCGCTGGAGTGCCGGTCGCTTCAGGTGTCGGCGTCCTCGTTTTTGCCTTGGCGGTCGGCGTAGAGGTGGCGCACGCTTGCTGCCCTTCCCTACCGCAGTTAGGCGTAGCCGTCGCTGTCGGGAGGGCGGTCGACGTGGCGGTTGGCTCCGGAGTGTTCCCGATCTTGGTCACGGTGGCCCCGATGCAATTGGCGCCGGGGCATGAGACGAGTTCCTCAAAGTTTTGGTCAGACACACTCGCCACGCCAAACGTCAGGTTGTCGGTTCCCCCGGCGGCTACAGTCCAGGTGATGACGGCAATGGCCTCGGGTCCGCTAAGAGTCCCCGGGTTGTTGGTGGTGCCGCAGGTTATGAAGGCCTCAGACGTGATCACAGGGGGGGTTTCGTTGTTGTTGGTCTTGCAGTACGGGAACTTCAGACCACCGAGGCTGCAGTCAAAGCCGGTTCCCTGCCCTACGAAGTCAGGGTTGGCATCGAGTGCCGTACCGGACTGGCCGGTATTGGTGCAGTCGTTGAGCTGGGTGTTGAAGAGGACAACGATGTCCAAATTCTTAGCCGCGGTGGTCGAGCCCGTCAGGCAGATCGCAGCCTGATGCTGTTCTCCGACATTGGCGCTGTCCGTCGCGTCGATGTCGGTGCACCACCCGCCGGAGCCATCCAGGTCCAAGGCGAGTTGCGGGACCTGTGCATGGGCCACGTCTGTGGACCCACCGAGGGAGCGGACGCTCATCACCGTCACGAGGGATATGGCGACGACGGCCGCGAGGGTTAGCAGTAACAAACGCTTCATTTTTAGCTGTTACCTCCTGGCGAACTAGACTGCATGCTCGTGACCCGGTGCGGCTGAAATGCAGCAGATAGCGGTTCACCTTTGCCCGGGTCGTGACGCACCAAGGAATACGGGGCGCCGAGCCGATTCGGCGCCTGGACTGCAACCAGCTTCTTACGTATAACGCATGGAGAGCAACAAAGTCAACGCTACCGGCGAATATTGTCGGACTTTTTCCGGCGGTAGGCGGCCACCTCGGACTTTCGGAGGGAAAAAGAGGGCGGCGAGTGTTCTCGCCGCCCTCTTCAACTCAGTCCTGTGTATCGCTATGTAACCCGTCTCCGGGCGAAGCGGAGGTAGAAGCTACCTCCCGCGAGCGCCGCTATGCCGGCGGTCCCGGCCAGGAGAGCGAGCAGCCACGAGAAGCCGCCCGTTGAGCCGCTGCCGGTCTCCGGCGGGACGAGCTGTGTGCCTACTCCGCCGAGAGGCGTGGGCGTGGCCGGCGGCGGCGGGATCGGCGTCGCCGAAGGTGGCGGTGGCACGGTGGGCTCCTCGGTCGCCGTTGGGTTGGGCGTCGGCGTCCGGTGGCGAATGGTGCCGGTCGTCTTGGTGTCAGTGGCGCCCTGGCAGGTCATACTCTGCCCGCATTGACCGATGGTCACGTCGTCACCCCAGACGTCCAGGGACGAGATTGTCGGGTAGTCAACGCCGGCGGCGATGACCTTGAAGTCGACGAACGCCAGGGGGACGTAGTCGACGAAGCCGCCGTCACCGTCATCTGCGGACCTCTCGCAGTGTATGGACGCGACACCGAGAGCGGCGGGTGTTGGCTGCGCTACAGTACTCAGGGTTACGGCTGGGCCGCAGTGCGGCTCGTCCTCTTCGATGTTGCAGTTACAGCCTTCGCCGACGTTGGCGTCCGGGTTGGAGTCAAGGCAGTTGGGATCGTTGGGGCCACATTCCGTCTGGATGCACTCGTCGAGGCTGGCGTCGTAGGTGAGGTTGAGGTCGAAGCTCTCGATCTCGGTCGGGACGTTGCCCAGGCAAACGGCAAGTGTGTGGTTCTGCCCCACGATCTCCGTGGAGGCGGCATCTACGATGTCGCACCATCCGTCGCCATTGTTGATCTTGTCGATGTAGGCCCAGACGGGCGGCGTCGCCGTGGCGGTGGCTGTCGCCGTCGCCGTGGCGGTGGCTGTCGGCGTGAATGTGCTCGTTGCCGGTAGAGGCGTATTGGTAATCGTAGGCGTGGCGGTGGGCAGCGGCGTATCGGTTACCGTCGGCGTCGCGGTTGGCGGCCCAGGCGTGGGCGTCACAGTGGGCGTGGCTGTGGGCAGGGGAGTCGGCGTGACGCCCTTGTAAACGGTCGCCCCGATGCAATTGGCGCCGGGGCATGAGACGAGTTCGTTAAAGAGTTGGTCAGACACACTCGCGGTCCCAAACGTCAGGTTGTCGACGCCGGTAACCGATGCCGATGCCGTCCAGGTGATGACGGCAATGGGCTCGGGTCCGCTAAGAGTCCCCGGGTCGGCGGTGCTGCCGCAGGTTATGAAGGC
>JALHUB010000241.1 GCA_022865685.1 Dehalococcoidia bacterium
CCCCAGCGGCAAGCCTGATGGCTTCGTCGGCTTCGGCGATACCCGCGTCAGCCACGTCTGGCAGGAGGACGACGTGAAGCTGCTGCGCCTGGGATCGGAGAGCATCTCGTCCTTCATCAATCGCCGCCGGACCGAGCAAGCTCTGCGCGAGAGCGAGGGGCGTTTCCGCTCCCTCAGCGCCTCCGCACCCATAGGGATCTTCCTCACGGACACGTCCGGCGGGTCCGTCTACGTCAACGAGCAGTTGCTTTCCATTTCAAAGCTATCCCTAGAGCAGGCGCTCGGCCTGGGATGGGCGAAGATCATCCACCCGGACGACCGGGCCGCGGTCATCGCGGAAAAGGAACGGGCAACCAGAGATAATGATCAGTTCTCCTGCGACTTTCGCATCATCAGCTCTGAAGACGATACTCGCTGGGTGAGCGTTCGGTCGAAGCCCGTGGGCAGCCTCGGAGCGCGTGTCGGGACTCTGGAGGATATCACGGAGCGGAAGCAGGCCGAAAACGCCCTGCGACAAAGCGAAGAGCGCTTCCGCACGCTCGGCGCCTCAGCGCCCATAGGCATCTTCCACTCCGACGCAGTGGGAAAGGTCGTATTCGTTAATGAGCGGTTCGTGGATATCGCCGGGGTGTCGTTCCCCGATAACGAGGACCACAACTGGTACGACATCGTTCATCCCTCAGACCGCGACTTCGTGATCAGCGAGGTGATCGGGACGATCAAATCACGAGCAGAGTTCGCAAGGGATTTCCGTCTTCTGACGCCGCAGGGCATCACGCGATGGGTATCCGCCCGCGCCAAAGACATGCGGGATAAAGACGGCCGGTTCTTGGGCCTCATGGGTACGATTGAGGACATAACTGAGCGAAGAGAAAGAGAGGAAGCGCTGGCACAGAGCGAGGAGCGATCCCGCTCGCTGAGCGCCTCCGCGCCCGTCGGCATTCTCCTCACGTCCGCCGATGACACGGTCACGTATACGAACGAATCCCTGCGCGCCATCGTCGGGATGGACTCGGACGAACGGTTGGAGGACCTCTCCCGCGACTCCGTGCTCACCGCTTTCGTTCACCCGGACGACAAGGAGGAAATACTAACGGCACACCTCGAGGCGTCCAGCCACGAGGCGTACGAGTTCCTGCAGGAATTTCGCATCGTGACACGACAGGGTGAGACGCGCTGGGTGCGCGTGCACGTGGTCCCCATCATGTCCGGAGAAGGGGCACAAACGGGGCGCGTGGGGACAGTCGAAGATATCACAGAGCACAAGATGCTGGAGGAGGAACGGCAGGGCGCCTACGAGAGAACGACCCTGCTGCTGGCAATGGCGGCCGAAGCCCGCGACCCCTATACGGAGCATCACCTTTTCCGAATACGCGGCTACTCCGAGGCCATTGCGCTCCAGATGGGCTTGAGCCCCCGGCTGTCAAACGAGATAGGACTAGCGTCGCTCCTCCACGACATCGGCAAGACGCGCGTCCCCGATGCGATACTCACCAAGCCTGGCCCGCTCACCGAGGAGGAGTGGCAGGTCATGCGCCGCCACACTATCTGGGGCGAAGAGCTGTTGCCGGATAGCCCGTGGTTCACGACGGCGCGACAGATTGCCCGCTCCCATCATGAGAACTGGGACGGCAGCGGCTATCCGGACGGCGTGAAAGAGGATGAGATACCGCTCAGCGCCAGGATCGTCGCGGTGGCGGACGGCTTTGACGCGATGACGTCGAAGAGGCCGTATAAGGGCGCTTGGCCGCCTGCCCGGGCCATGCGCGAGCTCAGAAATGACAAGGGACATCGCTATTGCCCGCAGGTCGTGGAGGCATTCGAGCGAGCGGTAGCGGAGGGCACGGTGGCGCGCATTGCCAGCGTGCGGCGTAGCAATCTCTCCGACTTGATGAAGGCCGCGTAACCTCTTCCGCGCCCCCTGCAAGCATCGGGGTTTTCCAGCAATCCCCATCGACGAAGAAGCCGAGGTATTCCATTGGCGCGCGCATCCGCATGGGGAAAATTGGTCGTTTGGCGAGGCGAAATGGGCAATCGCCCGTATTACGCGATGCCGCGGTTCGTCGCATCATTCAGGCGTCCCGTCAGAGAGGAGGGCGCAATGGCAAAGGCCGAAGACGAGAAGTACAAGGCGCTGGCACACCCCCTTCGACGCGCCCTGCTGAGCGAAATGAGCACGTCCGGTCGCACGCTCGCTTACTTTGTGCGGCGAACGGGGGCTGCGCCCTCGCGTGTCTCCAATCACCTCAGACTCATGGAGCAGGCGCGCCTCGTCAACACGCGACAGCGCAGTGGGGGTCGGGTCTACAACCTGAGAAAGGAAGGCCTGCAGCAAGTGCTGGCCTTCCTGAACGGTCTAATCGGACCGAGCTGACGCTTGCGCCCCAGGTTACCAGGGCGGCAGCGACAGATCGCCGGATCGCTCGTAGGTGACGTCGATGGAGTCGGCGACGCCCCAGCTATCGTCCACGTACTGCTCCGTCAGGAACCACGTATCGTACTCCGAGAACGTCGGGCCGGCCAGGTAGATCACGGAGCTGCCTCTGTCCTCGAAAGCGGTGGAGCAGTACCTGCCTACGTCGGCGGCCGGGTTCGCGTAGGCGCAGTCGCCGATGTACTCGACGCCGTAGGAGTAGAGGTACTCGGCTATCGCGTCTTCCGGCGTGGGCTGGCCCATCGGCCCGGTCAGAGGGCGCCTGGGCGGCGCCGCTACTCCGCCGAGCAGCCCGCTCTGTGCCTGCGCCAGGAGGATGGGCGTCTGAAAATCGTATTCGCCCGCCATCGAGAAGAGGCCGACAAGCACGAGGGCGTTGTCCTGCCGGAATCCGACAAATGTTAGCTTCAACGGCGGCGTGTCCGAGGTGCCCACGTCCTCTTCGGCGCTGTAGAGACAGCTCTCATCCCCGACCTGCGAACCGTCGACGTACTCCGGCTGGTAGAACTCAAAGCCCATGTCCGTGACGAACTCCCACATCGTGTCTTGGAACTCGACGCAGTCAGACACGGCGCCGGCAGCGCCTTCCGCCGTCTCGTAGACATCGGCCTGGACGACGATGACGGTCGGCGTTATGCCGCTGGCCTCGGCGCTATCGAAGTCGTCGAAGACGCGCCGGACTCCGCCGATGCGGCCGTACTCCTCGTAGAAGCTCAGCGCCTCATCGGGGTCATCGTAGAAAGCGGCCCTGCTCTCGTTGCTCAGGTAGCTCTCCCAGCCCAGAACGAAGCCGGCGCTGAAGTCCGACTCGGACAAGAGCGGCACGTTGACGCCGTCGACCGAGCTCCCCGGCTCTTCGATCTGAGGGATGACGACCTCTGTCGTCGCCTTGGCCTCTCTTATCAGCGCCCGGGCAAGATCTATCGGACGTATTCGGCCGGACTCCTCCCCGCCGAGCTCTTCGACGTAGTAGATAGCGGTGGGAATGCCGACCAGCCTGCCGCTGTCGTCGAAGGCGCCGCCACCGCTGTTGCCGGCAGCGATGCGGGCGTCCGTCTTGATCCAGGCGTCCTTCTGCCCTTCGGCCGCCAGGAAGCCGCTCACGGCGCCCTTCGTTAGCTCCAGCGAACCTTCGCCGACGGCCGGATAGCCGAGCACGGTCAGGGTCTCACCGATGTCGAGGTCGTCCGCGTCGCCGATGGATACGACCGGCAGGTCGAGGTCCTTGACGTCGATCTCGACGCCGTTCCTGTTCTCGGTGATCCGGATGACAGCCAGGTCGAGATCCTCGTCCCAGGCTGCCAGGCCACCGAAGTAGGTAAGCGTCGGGGTTTCTTTGGGATCGTCGGAGACGTATATAGCGATGTCATCATAGGCGCCGACGCCCGCGGGATCGACGACGTGGTAGTTCGTGAGAATGAGGCCGCTGTCGTCGACGATGGTGCCGGAACCCGTTGCGACGGGCTCGAAGTCGCCGCCGTCGATGACCCCGGGCGCGACCATAACGACCGACGCCGCAAGCTCGGCTACGTCCGCCTTCTCGGGCGTCTCCACCACGTTTCTCGGGGGACTGGCCTCCTCCGTCGGTTGAATGCTGTTGCCGGAGCCGCCGCAGGCCGCCAGGGCGATGGCGAGAGCAGCAGCCGCTGAACAGGTAACGAGTCTCAGTCCGTTCATCTTTGCACCTCAGCCGGTCGCAGCTGACCCAGGATACCCCTGGCAACGCGTATCGTCGACGCGCAACGTGCGTGCCGGTCTACCTAATTCTCGGCCCGAGGCAGTACGGGCAATATACGTCAAGAGGATGGCATCACAGGGCCGGACGGTGTCGCGGCACCGCTGCTTCTCGCCCATGGTCTTCGATACCGGCGTTGTCGCGCAATATGGGCTTGATCTCAACGTCGGGGGATGGGGTATTATCATCTCAGCGGTCCAGTCAGCATGATGTGCGCCAAGCGAAAGGGACAGGTCAATGGGAAACGCATTGTTTGCTCTGATGTGGCTGGGTGTCGCTCTTCTTGCCACTCTCGGTGCGGCCGTGGCGCTGGCCGCCCTGTCCGACTTGCGGGAGAAGCTCAGCCGGCGCTAGCGACTGAGCCAGCCGTCCCGCTCCCGGCTCCTCCAATCCTGCCATCCATGCGCCCCGATTCTTTGATCAACAGCGCATCCGCCATCGGCGACGGCGACTGCGAGCCGTTAGGCTTTTCGGGGCACAGCGACGTTGCTCTAAAACGGCCCTTGTCGTACTCTCGGAGCGAAAGGGTATGTTGCACGCACGGTTTGATTTGGCGCACCAAGAAGGGTCTTTCGACGCGCGCCACGGGCGTTAGCAGGAGGACCCGGACAACTTAATACCTCGGACTGACCGAAATTCCAGAGAACGCACGCTGTAGGGCAAAAGACGGCGACGGGATAGTGAAAGTGAACACAATCGCAGACGGATCCGGCCACGGACGGGTCCTTCCCCACCAGGAGGCTGAGCTATAGAGAAACTGAGTCGAAGGAATTTTCTGAAGCTCTCTGCAGCCGGCGCGGGTGGCGGAGGCCTCCTCCTGGCGGGCCGGCCTTGGACTTAGCCGCCGGACCAGTGGCCAGGCCCTGCCAGCCGTACGCCTTGAATTCCGGGATCGTCGTGTTGCCGTCTCCCACGTGGGGTAAGAAAGGCCTAGGAACATGACCCACTCAATGCTGTTCGACGCCCACCTGTGTACGGGCTGCCGTGGCTGTCAGGTCGCCTGCAAGCAGTGGAATGACCTCGAGGCGAACACGACGAAGAATACCGGCAGCTACCAGAACCCGCCGCGGCTCTCCGCGAACACCTGGCTCACCATGCGCTTCAAAGAGATCGAGGAAGGCGACAAAGTCAAGTTCGTCTTCGGGCGGTACTCCTGCATGCACTGCGAGGAGCCGGCCTGCGCTACCGCCTGTCCCCTGCAGGCGCTGCACAAGACGAAGGACGGCCCGGTACTATACCGCGCCGACCGTTGCTTCGGCTGTCGCTACTGCATGCTGGCCTGCCCGTTCGAGGTGCCGACGTTTGAGTGGAGTCAGAACGAGGTCCAGGGGCCCTGGATCAGGAAGTGCACGTTCTGCTACGACCGCCTGCAAAACGGCAGAGAACCGGCATGTGCGCAGACATGCGTCAGCGGCGCCCTGAAGTACGGCGAGCGCGAAGAGCTACTCGCCTACGCGAAAGAACGTATCGCCAAGTACCCCGACATCTACCAGCAGCACGTGTACGGCGAAGAGGAGGCCGGCGGCACGTCCGTCCTCTACATCTCGCACGTTCCCTTTGAGCACCTGGGCCTGCCGACGAAGCTCGGCAACAAGGCGGTCTCCGCTCGTGCCCAGGACGCCATGTTCGCAACGCCCATCGCCGCGGTCGGTCTCGCAGCCGGCCTTACCGGTTTCTACTGGGTCGTGAAGCGACGGCGAGAGATGGCACAGAAGTCCGGCTCCAAGGACCAGAGGGGTTAGGAGGCGTTCTATGGCACGAGCAGCCGATGGCAAACCCATATCCACAGTCGAGCGCCCATGGCTGGACTTCAACGAGCTCCCCTTCCGGACAACCCGTCCTCCGATCGCCCTCGTCGTTCTTCTCCTCCTCACGTTGCTTGCGGCGGGGATATTCATCGTCCGATTGGCTACGGGCTGGGGACTGGTCACCAATCTAAACGACAACTATGGATGGGGCCTCTGGAAGGGCTTCAACACGCTCGTCGGCATTGCACTTGGCGCCAGCGGTTTCACCACCGCCTTCGCCGTGTATGTCCTCGGCGGCGAAAAGTACCGGCCGTTCGCGCGAATGGCCGTCCTTGTCGGAATCCTGGGCTACATGTCGTCGGTCTTCTCCCTGCTGATCGACCTCGGTCACCCGGAGCGCATCGTCTTCCCCATCATCTACTGGAACGCCGAGTCACCGCTGTTCGAGGTGGCGTGGTGCGTCATGCTCTACATGACCGTCATGATCTTCGAGTTCACGCCGGCGGTATTCGAACGCTTCGGGCTGAAGCGCGCGGAGACCGTCGTCCACCAGATGGTGATCCCGCTGGTCATCGGCGGCACCGTGCTCTCGACGCTCCATCAATCGTCGCTGGGCTCGCTGTTCCTCAACGTTCCCGATCAGCTAGACAAGCTGTGGTACACGCCCCTGCTACCGCTGTTCTTCTTCATGTCGGCGGTATACGTCGGGCCGGCGATGGTCATCGTCGTCGCGACGATGGCGTCGAAGGCGCTGAGCCGCAAGCTGGAGTCGGACTTGTTGGCGACGCTGGCGAAGGCGCTTCCGGTTCTGCTAGGCATCTACCTCTTCGCGAGGGTCGCCGAGCTGGCGGGTGCCCGCGAGCTCGGCCTCTTGTTCGAAGGGACACGCAGCAGCGCCATCTACTGGCTCGAGATGTCGATAGGTGTGATCATCCCGATGGTCCTCCTCGCCTTCAAGGCCGTCCGCGACAACACCAGCCTGCGGTTCGTGGCGTCGCTCATGGTCGTGCTCGGCCTGATGCTGAACCGCGTCGACGTAAGCATCGTCTCCTGGGCGCGACCGCACGACGCTGCGTCCTACATCCCGCACCCGCTGGAGTTCGGCTTCACCATCGGCCTCTGGGCCGGGCTGGCGCTTGTCTTCTACGTCGCGGCCAAGTACCTGCCGCTGTTCCCGCCGGCGCATGGAGCCGCGTCGGAATAGGACATGAAGGGATAACGACGACAGAAAGGCGGCTCGCGGGGGTCGCCTTCTTTTCCGCCGCTTTGTTGTACACTGGAAACTGAGATGACGGACTACACTGACATAGTGGAATCGCTGCAAAAGGGCGCTGAAAAGCACCCCGAGCTGGCGGAGACCGCGGGCCTGTCCTGCCGTCTCCTGGAGATCGAAGCACAGGCCGACATCCCGGTGCCCACGAGGGTGCCCGGCAGCGACGAGGCGCGCGCGCTCCTGCAGCAGGGGAAGCCGCTTCTGAATCTGGACGAAATCGAGATCGACAGCGGCAAGTTGACCGAACTGGCGATGCAGATCGCCTTCGCGATTGCGGAGCAGCGACGCGAGCGCGTCAGGGAGCTTGCCGATATCCACGCCTGGCTGCACCGGCGTCGCGACAGGATGAGGTCGCTGGCGATAGCCTATCTGAGGGGCAACGGCATTCCCGACAGCAACAGCGGCATCGACGGCGGGCTGCTTGTCTTCGTCGTCCACACCGCGCTGCGTCCGTTCCTGCGGGCATACGCCGACGCCCTCGGCCGTTTCGTCGACGCCGGCGCCTGGTACCGCGGCTACTGCCCCATCTGCGGCGGCGAACCTGACATGGCGGCGCTGGAGAAGAGCGGCGGACGGCGCAGGCTGCTCTGCTCACGCTGCGACGCCGAATGGGCCTATCGCCGGCTCGGCTGCCCCTTCTGCGGCAACGACGACCCGAAGGACCTCGCCTTCTTCCCCAGCGACGACAAAGTGTACCGTCTCGCGGTCTGCGAACGCTGCCACCGCTACGTCAAGACCGTCGACCTGCGTGAGACGCCGACGGAGCGACCGCTGGCTGCGGAACGCGTCCTGACGGCGGGGATGGATGTAGCAGCCCAGAACACAGGCTATCAGGCCAGAGCCTAGTCCCCGGCTTCGTCTCCGCCTTCACTTCCGCTCATAGACACGGAACAAATCGTTCGCCCACGCCTGCTGATAGCGCTGGGCCAGGAGTTGCTGGAGCTCGGGATAGTCGCCGAGAAGCTCCTCCGCGGTGTTGGAATTGCCCCGGAGCCACGGCTGCCGGTCGCCGCCGGCGACAGCGATGAAATGCGGCGGGTCCGCCTTGAGATCGGTGACGAGTTCGTCGCGCCAGACCGCGGGCGCCCAGTCGGCGCTGAGGCCGGTATCATAGACGAAGCGGCTTACCAGCGGCTGGTCCGCCCACCAGTAGATAACGGGCCAGTTGCCCCAGATGAAAAGGCTCGTGTCGCCGCCGCTGTTCGCCCTCACGTAGTCCAGCACCTCGCGGTCGAGACTGAAGAACGGGCCCCACTGGCCCTCGTTGTCCGCCTGCGTTACCCTGCCGGTTGCGTAACCCAGGAAATGCCGGTACTGCTCGTACGGGTTCGATAGCAGGCTCGGCGTCAGCAGAACAATAAAAGCGCCTGCCAGTCCGTAGGCGGTCCATCGCTGCAAAGTGAAGCGCTGACCGCCGCAAAACGTGATGATCTGGTCGATTGCGAAGCCGGCGAGAAACGCCAGCGGGAAGGTCATCGCCAGCCAGTGGTAGAGGTAGAACTTGCCCTGGCTCCAGACACCGATGAGCGACGCAATCGCCAGGAGCGCGACCAGCGCCGTCTCCCGTCGCCGTGAGCCCGCCAGCGCGACGAACAGGGCACCGACCGCGGGCACGACCAGGTAGAGGTTGTCGGTCACGTATTCGTGCGTCACGCGACCGGCGAAGTGAAGGTAGGACTCGCCCGGCGGCGACCAGTGGAGCGAGGTATACGGGGCCACATGCAGTCGCTGGATGTCGATGAAGTCGCCGAGGGCGCCGCCCGCGGCCAAATAGACGGCGAAGACGGCGAGCACAGTCAGGAAACCGCCGGCGGCAATCGACAGGCGCCTCGCGGCGGGCGCGAGTCGACGCGGCTCCTCACCAAACATGACCTCGATGGCGGGCAGCGCCAGCAAGTAGAAGGCGGCGGAGAACTTGATGCTGAACGCCAACCCCAGCAGGACGCCGGAGAGGAAAACTCCAGCGTTCGCGCGGGGTCGAGAAGTCGGACGATAGAGCAGGATCGACGCGACCACCGGCAGCGCCAGGAAGCTCTCCGTCTGGCCGAGACCGTCGAAGCCGGCGTGCGTGAGGTAGGCGATGCCGTACAGGCAGCCGGCGAAAATGCCTGCCCTCTCGCCGAACAGCCGCCTGCCGAGCAGGTAGATCGCGCCCATGGCGAGAGCCGTGTTCGCGAGGTCGAGGATGCGCACGCTGACGATGTGCTGGCCGAGGGGGATGAAGGCAAGCGCGTAGACGAAATAGATGCCGGGCGATTTCACGTCCCAGAGGTCGCGATAAGGGAAACCACCCGATAGTATCGTGCGGGCGCCGAGAGCGAAGACCGTCGCGTCGGTGAACAGCGGCACGATGAGCGTGGGCAGACCGAGGAGGAGCACCAGGAGGAATGCGCCGCACACCAGGCGATATCGCCGCAGCCAGGCCCGAAGTCGCGGCAGTGTGGCGGGTCTCACCGCCGTGGTCGTCTCCACCCTGTCCTCCGGCGAGATCGTTTCGGCCCAGTATAAGCGGGAACGGACGCAGATGCCATATTCTTTCCAGATCGTGCAACCTGCCGCCGATAAGGCGTCGCGTTCCCTTGACGACCGTAAGCGCCTTGAGTATCATCACACGGACGGGTCTTGTGGTGGAGGGATGATATGCGCGCACCAGTCCTCGCCCCTGGTCGGTGCCTTCGGGGTCTCCTGCTCCTGCCGTTAGCGACAATCCTGCTTCTTCTGGGCTCCTCCTGTTACAGCCTGCACAACGAGAACTCCTGGATACGCATCCAGAACATGGGCAGCGCCAACGCGACTATCGAAATCAAGTACCTGTCGGAGGAAGGCCAGACGGTCGCCGTCCAGACCTGTCCAACATGGGGCGTGTGCCCGTACATCGCCCCGGGCGCGGGCTGGACGTTCGCGGAGAGCCAGAACCCGGCGCTGCCGAGCGGGTTCGTCGGGTCGGCGATCATCACCAGCGACCAGCCCATCGCCGTGCTGTTGGCGAAGGACGCGGACGGCAACGGCGGTTACTACGAGACGGCGGGCGACACGGTGTCGCTCAACGCCGGCTCCGACAAGCTCTACCTGCCGCTCGTCATCAACCGCGACGGGTACTATCAAAACTGGGACTCGCGCTTCGCCGTCCAGAACATGGGCAGCACGACCGCCTGCGCCACGCTGGTCTACACCAGTAACGCCACCGACGCCGAGGTGCACCGCGACCCGGCGCCCGGCGCAACTCCGCAGCCGAACTGCCCCAAGGGCGGCGTCGCCATCGCGCCCGGCGGCACGCTCTTCCGCTCCTTCCTGACGATGGGCGTCGGGCCGTACTTCACGGGCTCCGTGCGCGTCGATCTCGTCCAGAACGGGCAAGGAACGCCGCCGTCGCAGCAGTACATCGTCGCGACGACGGACATCTTCAGCAGCAACTCGCGCCACTTCTCCGGCTATAGCGGGCTGACGAGCGCCGACATGGGCACGTCACTGGTCCTGCCGCTCATAGAGCGGACGGCAGGCGGCGAGTGGAGCACGGACTTCGAGATCATGAACGCCGACCCCGCCAAGCCGGCGAACGTCAGCATCAGGATCGACGGCTGGGACGGCAACAACCAGTTCGTTTCGAAGACGACCACGTTCCCCGTGCGGTCGTCGCGGCAGTGCTTCCAGGACAGCGATTGGGCGAACTGCCTGACGCCAGGTGACACGCTGCCGCAGAACTTCCACGACGGCACGGCTTGGGTGACCTCGGACCAGCCGGTCGGCGTCATCGTGTCACGCGGGTCGAACCGGGGCGATACCTATGTCAGCTATCGCGGGCTGAGGGTCGACAGCGCCGGGCAGCAGGTGTACCTGCCGCTGGTCAACAAGAACTCGGCGACGGGAGGCAGCCGCACCGGTTGGAGCTCCTGGGTGCGCGTCATGGTAGCCGACGGCGGGCCGGCGAACCTGCGGATCCGCTACATCGACCCGTCCCTGCCCGGCGGCGAGGTCTCCTACAGCACGTCGATGTACCGCACGAACACGTTCATCACGCCGTGGGAGCAGGGCCTGCCGGACGGCTTCGTGGGCTCGATGGTCATCGAGTCGGACCGGCCGATTGTCGCGCTGGGAAACGTCACCGCCGGCCCCTTCCCGGGTGATTCGGACCTTATGTACGAGGGCGTCGTCGCTCAGTAGACGGCGTCGATGCGTAGCCCCCGCCGAGTCGCGTCGGACCGTGGCGAGGCGGTCGCTCGAGGCCTCCCGACGGTCTCCATTGGCGGCTTCGTCTATTAGCACCGAGGATCGGAGCCGAGCCCGGGAGCCCCCCGCGAAAAGCACGTGGTCGGGTTGCGAGCAATGCGAAAGGCTGGACGAAATGCCCGGCCTTCGTTGATCTACGTACGCGTTGGAGCGGGGGACGGGATTCGAACCCTCCGGAGGCGAGCAGGCCCGCGACATCCTGCTTGGAAGGATTATGTCCGCCGTAGATACTATCTCGTCGTTCGTAAGGACGCCGTTCGACACCATGCCCCTTCGGACCCTCCCGACGAGAATGCTATAATACGTGCCGTGATTGTGGTCGCTAGTCGCGGGCGGCTTTGACTGTCGTCTAGGCGCCTCAAGTAAGGAGTTGGGACCATCAAGGGAGCGGTGAGCGCGAGACAGCCCTGTGCCAGCACAGCAGACCTTGCACGGGAGACAGACCGATCCGTTCCGCCTGCCCCCGCATTGACTCGACCACTCCCGCCACTGGCTCAGCGACCGCCGACTCCGGCACCACCGACTCAGCCGCCACCACCGACTCAGCCGCCACCACCGACTCAGCCGCCACCAGCAACGCAGCCGCCACCAGCAACGCAGCCGCCACCAGCAACGCAGCCGCCACCGCCGACTCAGCCACCACCACCAACTTATGCTCTGCTGCATATCTCAGACTGGACGGGAAGTCGATCTGCCGGAGCCGGACGAGGAGGACCTGCCTGTCCCGAGGAAGATCATGGAGCGAGCGGAGCAGGTTTGCGCGTGGGCACACCACGTCCCCATGATGCAGTTGCCCCAGCGCTGCGGCGAGTGTACCATCCTCATGATGCAGTTGCTCCAGCGCTGCGGCGCGCGTACGATTGCGAACCTGAGTAGAGCGCACGGAGGTGTCGGCTATGGCGGAGAGTGTCTACAAGATCATAGAACTCGTGGGAACCAGCACGGAGTCGTGGGAAGCGGCAGCCCGCGGTGCGGTCGAGCGGGCCAGCAGCACGCTGCGCGATCTACGGATCGCGGAGGTCGAGAAGTTGGACATGACCGTCGACAAGAACAAGGTGGTCCTTTACCGCGCGAAGATAAAGCTCTCGTTCAAGTACGAGGAAGGCTAGCGCCTCCGCCGGTGACGGCTGAACATCGCCGAATAATCTCGACCGGCGCGCCCCGAACGCAGTACATCGGCTAGTCTTCAGGCATGAGGCGGGTCGATTCTTCTTGGTGGCGGGGGGGGTCGAACGTGAGCGCAGGTGAGGCAAAGCTGCGCGGGCGGATCGCCTGTGGGGTGGCGAAACGTCATCCGTACCTGGCGGAGCGAGATTGAGGGCACCTGTCTGCAAAGCAGATGGTCATTGCGTTGGCGCAAGGAAGGCTGGGCGAAATGCCCAGCCTTCCTCTATGTATATATGTTCTGCAGCGGGAAATGGGACTCGAACCCTCCGGAGGCGGCAGGCCCGCGACGTCCTGCTTGGAAGGGGCCGGGTACGCGGCGTCTTACCTAGCCGCGCGGCAGGTCAAGCCCTCGCCGAGCGATGATGTCCCGCTGTACCTCGGAGGTCCCCGCCCCGATCGTGTCCTGCACAACTGATAGATAGTTGTGGCTGACCATCCCCGCTAGAACGGTGCGCGCCGAATCCCCCATCAGACCCCCGTGCAGGCCCAGTATCTCCATTGCCACCTGGTACAGCCGTTGGGCGAGTTCCGTGTTGAACAGCTTCACCATGGCCGACTCGTAAGACAAAGCCTGGCCCGTGCCGCGCAGCCACGCCGCTCGATACGTGAGCAACCGCGCCACCTGAAAGTCGGTCGCCAACTGTGCCAGCTTCTGACGCAGCAGCGGTTGCTGGCTGAGGGGCTGGCCGTCTCGCTGGACCCGCTTCGCGTATTCCAGGAGGGACTCGAATACGCGAAATTGGCTGCGGCAGTGATAGAGGGCCAGGCGCTCGGAGCTAAGGGCGGCGGTGACGATATGCCAGCCCTCGTTCTTCATCCCCACCAGGCCCCGACGAGACACCAGCACATCCTCCAGCACGACCTCGTTGAACCAGCCGAGGTTCATCAGGTTAAGAAGGGGCCGCACCGATATCCCGGGCGCATCCATCGGCACGATGAACAGCGAAAGGCCCTTGTGCTTGGCGACGCCAGGGTCGGTAGTGGCCAGCAGCCAGCAGTAGTGAGAGATGTCGGCGCCGCTGGTGTAGACCTTGCTACCGTTGATGACATAGTCGTCCCCCTCCACAACAGCGCGCGTCGTGAGAGACGCCAGATCGGAGCCGGCCTCGGGCTCGGTGTAGCCGAGGCAGAAGTCTATCTCGCCACGGGCTAGCCTCGGCAAGAACTCCCGTTTCAGGTCCTCGCTGCCGAGAGCGATCAGTGTGGGGGCGACGATGGTCCTGCCGATGCTCTCACTACCCGGGATATTGCGATACGCCAGCTCCTCATCGACGATTGTCTGATACACAAGGGGCTTGCCGCCGCCGCCGTACTCCGTCGGCCAGCTAAGGGATAGCCAGCCCTTTGCCCCCAGCTTGCGCTCCGCCTCCGCAGACGGCATATAACCCGGCGCCAGGGGGCCGGGCACGGGCATCTTCTCGCCGCCGGGCAGGCTGCCCAGGCAGCGCTCGCGCGGCCACTCGCGGTCGAGGAACTCCTGCACCTCGCTCCTGAAAGCCTCTTCCTCGGGAGAGAATCTGAAGTCCACTCGCTGCTAGCCTCCCGCGGCTGCTTTGGTCTCGGCTGGCGCGGGCTCGAACACCACATCATTCGGCGTCCAGTCCACCAGGCGGCGGAACTTGGCCCGCACAGCCATGTCAATGTAGACATCCTCCGGCTTACATCCTGTCACCCGAGAGAGGAACAGGGTGTCGATCCCCTCAAGCTCGATGTAGGCCAAGACGAATGGCACGTCGGCCATGAAGGCCTCGGCGGCAAAGTGAAGGACTGAGAAGCTGTGAACCTTGCCCGTCAGAGGCGCCTCAAACCACTGTGCCGGCTTCCCGCAGGCGCCGCAGTCGCGTCGGGGCGGCAGCCAGGTGCGGCCACAACTCGGGCAGCGGGTCGCCAAGAGCTTTCGCTTCTGCAGACCGAGGAAGAAATCACTCACCTCTCCATAGCTATGGATGGAGTCGATCTCGTAGTGGCGGCCGACCTGCAACGGGTTCGTGTTGTAAACGTGCGTCATCATGCGCCCCCTGTCTTCGGATACACTAGCGACAAGCCTTCTCCCAACCTAGGCTCGTTCCAAGATGTGGACGGTTATGTAGGTGCCCGTGCCAGCGTGGCTATGGATGAGCCCGCGCTTGGCGTTCTCCACCTGGATCTTCGAGCCATCTATCCCTGCCACAGGGTCGCCGCAATGCCGTGCAATCGAGCCCTGAAGCTGCCATAGGGCGAAGACGCCCTGCATGAGACCCGTGGCACCCACGGGGTGGCCGCAGGCCAGCAGACCGCCCGAGGGGTTGACCGGCAGCTTGCCACCAACGTAAGGATGACCATCCTCAACGAAGCGGCCTCCCTGCCCGTAGAGCGCAAAACCCATGTCCTCGTAGGTCTGGAGCTCGCTGGAGGCGTAGGCATCGTGCACCTCCGCGAAGTCGATCTGCTCAAGCGGCTTAGTGATGTTCGCCTGCTGGTAGGCCTGACGCGCCGCCTCGCGTCCTCCTCGGAATGAGGCTATCCCCGGCCAGCGACCCGCGATGTAGTCGTACTTGCCGGGCTCGTCGCCGGGCAGGGGGATGACGTCGCCGCGGGGCCTATCACCCAGCCGCATCGTGTCGGTGCCGCAGCCCAGGCCGGCGATGACGACGTAGTCGCCATCCGGGCGCAACCGCTTCGCCCACTCCTCCGTGCACACTATCAGGCAGGCGGCGCCGTCGCTCATAACGCAGACCATCGGCCTGGTGAGCGGTGTGGCGATGATGGGGGCCTCAAGGACCCCTGCGATCGTCCAGCGCTCGTGCTTCTGAGCCCAGCGATTGTGGAAGGCATTATCGTAGTTCTTCACCGCGATCTTCGCCATCTGCTCGGTAGTCGTGCCGAACTCATGCATGTGCCGCTGGGCCATGTTCGCGTAGTAGCCGGAGTAGTAGCCTCCCACAGGGAAGTCGAAGTCGGTGTCTGAAGCGAGGGCGATGAACTCGTTGCCCTTCTCCGTGTTGACCTCGCTCATCTTCTCAAAGCCGTAAACCAGGCAGACTTCGGAGAGGCCGGAAGCCACGTCCATGAAGCCCGCGCGAATGCCCAGGCCACCGGTGGCGCCGCCGCCCTTGATGCGCATGGACGGGCGCGGGCACATCGCCAGATAATCCTGAGTGAGAGAGTCGAACAGAAGCTGGCCGTTGAAGTGGTCGGAGAAGTAGGTGCAGATGGTGGTCTGGATATCCCGCAACTCCAGCCGTCCGTCGAGGTCGTTGAGGGCGTAGTCCAGGGCATCCTTACACATCGCTTCCTGAGTCAGCAGGTTCGCCTTAGCGAACTTTGTAATCCCACCAGAGACAATGCAAACCCTTGACATGGGGGTATGGGCCTCCTTCCTTGACTGAGTAACGTCAATTGCGTAGATAATAGCCCGCCCGTCTTTCTCTGGGCCGGCGTTCTTCGCCTATACTACTGTCGTTGGGGCGATGGGTTCAACAGGTGGCAGGCGGAGTGTCGAGTGACCGCCGCTGCGGCTGTTCGGCGCTGGCGTCGACAGGAGACTCACCATGAACAAAGTCTATGCCACCACCGCCGAAGCGATCGCTGACGTTGATGACGGCGCCGTCATCATGTTCGGTGGCTTTGGCTCTGCTGGCAGCCCCACCAACCTCATCCTGGCTCTCGCGGAGAAGGGCACCAAGGACATCACTGCCATCTCCAACAACATCGGCCTGGGTGATAAGCTGGACACCCTCTGCCAGAACAAACAGATCCGCAAGTTCATCGGCTCCTTCCCCATTCGCGCCACCAGTCAGAGGCCTGATCTCCTCTACCAGGCATATCTGGCCGGTGAGGTGGAAATCGAGGTAGTGCCACAGGGCACCATGGCCGAACGGATAAGGGTGGGGGGTGCTGGCATCGGTGGCTTCTACACCCCGACCGGCATCGGCACTTCAGTGGCGGAGGGGAAAGAGGAGAGGGTCATAGACGGCGTGCGCCACCTGCTAGAGTTCCCATTGAAAGCCGACTTCGCCTTCATCAAGGCCTACAAGGCCGACACCATGGGTAACCTCGTCTACCGGATGTCGACCCGGAACTTCAATCCGATCATGGCCACGGCCGCCCGGATCACCATCGTTGACGTTGAGGAGATCGTGGAACCGGGGGATCTCGACCCGGAGGCGATCGCGACCCCTGGAATCTATGTAGACAGAATCGTGAAGGGGCCCAAACATGACCTCCATGGGTTTGAGTAGGGAGCTGATCGCCCTCAGGGTAGCTCGCGAGTTGCGCGACGGCATGGTGGTGAACCTGGGGATCGGCATCCCGACCCTGGTATCGGACTTCATTCCCGCAGGTGTCACAGTGATCTTCCAGGCGGAGAACGGCATCCTGGGTTACGGAGCCACCACCGCCGATGAAAACGAGATCGACTGGGATCTCATAAACGCCGGCGGCCAGCCCGTGACCCTCCTGGCAGGCGCCAGCTTTTTCCACAGCGCCGACTCATTCTGTATGATCCGGGGCAGCCACATCGACCTGACCGCTCTCGGCGCGCTCCAGGTGTCCGAAAAGGGTGACCTCGCCAATTGGATGGTGCCGGCTCGCAGGATGGGCAGTATCGGCGGCGCCATGGACCTGGCCGTAGGCGCCAAGCGGGTGATCGTCGCAATGGAGCACATCACCAAGACAGGTGAGCCGCGTATCGTGAAGACATGCTCTTATCCGTTGACGGCAGTCGGCGCCGTTGACCTCATCGTGACCAACCTTGCCGCCATCCAGGTAACCCCTGCAGGCCTCGTGCTCAAGGAGCTAGCTTACGGAGTGAGTCCCGAGTACGTGCAGTCGTTAACGGAGCCCGTACTCATCCCCGCGCCGGACCTGCGTGAGATGGACCTGTAAGGGCGCGAGAAAGCCGGTCGGCGCCACTTGGGCGGCCGGGACGCGGGCACCGCAAACAGCCGGGCGACGTGCGTGAGGCTTCCCTGTCACGGTACGCCGGGGCGACCCTCAAGGAGCACGTCCCGCACGGCGAAATAGGCCGGCTTCGGCCGGAGCGACGCGTCGAACAACAGGGGGTCTAGATTAGGCGCCAGGAACCAGTTAAGCCACGAGACCTCATCGTTCAGCCCCCAGAACGTGACGGAGTCGCAGGCAGGCACGGCGAGACACGCTCGGACCATCCCGGCCATTCGCTGTACCTGCACCTCCAGCCGATTCGGCAAATCGACTCCAACGGGCGCGTCCATCTCGGTGATGGCGACTTTGAGACCTAGACCGCTGAGTCGCCGCATCGTGTATTGAACGAGTTCGTAGTCTGGGTCGCCCGCGAAGAGATGACCCTGCAGTCCCACGCCGTCGATGGGCACGCCCGTCGCGACCAGATTGGCCGCCAGGTCGACAAGAGCACCCGCTTTGGCAGGGTTGTTCTCGGTGAAGATTTCGTTGAGCCATAGCTCTGAATTGGGCGCGGCTTCCTCCGCTATTCTGAACGCCTCCGAGATGTAGTCGGGGCCAAGGACATCGTAGAACTGATTTCGGTACAGCGCGGTACCGCCATATTCCAGTGGCTCATTGACGACTATCCAGCGAGTGATCTTTCGTCCGTATCGAGCGCTGATTGCTGTCAGATGGTCCCGCATGACCCGGCGCAACTCGACGGGGTCCTTGATGGCTTTGACCCAATCGGGAGTGCCGCTGACGGCGGTCGCTTGATCCCAGATGAAATGCGAAACGGTAGTAAACATCCCGTGCTCCTCAGCAAAGGCGAGTGTCCGATCGGCCGCCTCGAAATCCCACTCCTCCGGACCGGGGTGAATCACCTTCCAGACAAGTTCACCCTCAGGACTTAGGGCGTTGAACTCCTCCGAGACCAGGCGGTTCCATCCGTCGTCGCCTGGCGCCGCTGCTACGCCGACCCACAGGCGGGCGGCCTCGGCGGCCTCCCTGAGCGTGCACGATCCTGCGGCGATGCAGGGCAACGCTGTTGGAGTCGGAACGACGCTCGAGCTACCGCCTTGCGAGCCCCTTCCCCGAGAGCAGGCCAGCAGCAGCGACGCCACGACGATGAGCAGAGCCCATCGTCGCCTCAGTGCGGCGGCAGCAAGTCGTCTCGCGATCCGATGAATCAAAGGTTGCTCCGACGCAAGTCCCGAAGTATGCTGACTGACCGGATGCAGCGGTCAACTAGGCAGCGCGGACGGTGAAACGATTGAGCGCGCGCCATGGCCGCTCCTAGTCTGGCTCCAAGACGCGAGCGAGGGGACGCTGCACCGCCTCGCTCACAACCCTGACGCGCTCCATCAGACGGTGGAAGTTGGCAAAGTTCAAGCTCTGGGCGCCGTCGGATAGGGCGCGGTCCGGGTTAGGGTGGATCTCCACCATCAAGCCGTCC
>JALHUB010000242.1 GCA_022865685.1 Dehalococcoidia bacterium
GCCACGGGCCTCGGCGAGACGCTGGCGCGATTGCTGGCGTCGGCGCTGGGCGAGCCGGTCGTGCGGCCGTTCCGCTTCACGGCGGAGAGCAAGTCGCGGTTGGGCTACGGCCTGCTGGCGGCGGTCAACGGCGGCCGCCTGCGGATGTACGCCGGCGACGGCTCGGACGAGTACCGCGAGTTCCGGCAGCAGGCGGAGCGGGCGCGCGTGGCCTATCGCGCGAACCAGACGATGAACTTCTTTGTCGACCCCGCAGAGGGGCACGACGATTACCTGATGAGCCTCGCCTTCGCGGTGGAGGCGTCGGCCGGCAGCAGGCCACGCGCTGCTCGAGGGCGTATCCGGGAGAGCGCGTGAGATGACACAGCTTGAGATGACGAACGCAGAGGACGATTCGACAAACGCCTGTGACGAAGCGCCATCGGTCAGGCTCGACGCCCTGCCGGAGAACGTGCGCTACCGCGACGAGGGCTGCGACCTGTCGCCGTCATGCTTGAACTGCCGCCTGCCGGTCTGCCGCTACGACCACCCGGCCAACACGCGTCGACTGCGCACGCTGGGCCGCGACGAGGAGATCGTGCGGCTGCGGCGTCGCGAGCGCCTGCCCATCGATGCCCTGGCGCGTCGATTCCACGTATCGCGGCGCACCGTGTTCCGCATCCTGCGTCGCTGCCCGCCGACGAGCCGCAGTGTAGGGGAGGACTTCAGTCCTCCCGCGTTTAGTCCTCCCGCGTTTAGTCCTCCCGCCGTCACAGCCTGTAAGAACAGAGGAGTGCTTCGATGACCAGCTTGACGATCCCCCAGCAGCTCGCCCGCCTGGACGCCGCGCGCCTCCGCGCATACGCCGACAACCTCGCCTTCTACCAGGGCGAGCAGTGGCCGGACAGCCGTCGCAGCCGCCGCGAGCGACGCCTCGTCTTCAACTACGCGAAAGCGCTGATCGAGAAGACGACGTCGTACCTGATGACGGGGCTGAACTTCGCCGTCGACCCGGTCGATGAGACGCCGGAGGCGCAGGAGACGGCGCGCCGCGCGGAGAAGGCGCTGCTCGACGTTTACGACGCGAACCAGCTCGCGCAGCTCGACTTCGAGACGGAGCTGGACGCGGCCGTCCTCGGCGACGGCGTCTTCAAGGTGACGTGGGACACGGCGGAGGGGCGCGTGCGCGTGTCGGCGCCGGACGTGCAGGGCGTCTTCGTCTGGTGGCTCGGCGACGACACGTCGCGGATATGGCGCGTCGCCAGCCGTTATTCCCTCCTGCCGGAAGAGGTCGAGATGCTGTACGGTGTCGCGCCGGCGAAGTCGCGCCCAGACGGGCGCCTGTCCGGGCGGGCGAAAGGTTCGGAGGTCGTCGAGGTGTGGACGGAGCAGGAGTTCGAGCTGTGGGTCGACAACGTGCGCATCGAGCAGAAGGCGAACCCGTACGGCTTCATCCCCTTCGTCGTCTACCCGAACCTGCGCGAGCCGAAGCAGTTCTGGGGCGTCTCCGACGTGCCCGCGATCAGCGAGTCGGTGCGGGAGCTGAACCGCGCGCTGTCGCAGCTATCGATGATACTGGAGCTATCGGGGAACCCGATCGCCGTGCTGGAGAACGTCGGCGAGTCGCAGGACATCGCGGTGCAGCCGGGCGCGGTGTGGGAGCTGCCGGAGCGGGCGCGGGCATACCTGCTCGACCTGCTGCAGGGCGGCGGCGTCAAGCTGCACGTCGACTACGTCGACCTCATCTACCGCACGCTGCACGACCTGGGCGAGTCGCCGCGGACGGCGTTCGGCGAGAACCGCGCCGGGCTATCGGGCGTGGCGTTGAACGTGGAGATGGACCCGCTGCTGAAGAAGGTGCAGCGAAAGCGGCTGGTGCGGAGCGCCGCCTACCGCAAGCGCTGCGAGATGGTGCTGCGACTGCTGGAGCAGTTCACGGGCGTCTCCTACGCGCCGTATCGAGCACGCGTCATCTGGGGGCCGGTGCTGCCGGAGGACCGCAGCCGGCTGGTCGAGGACGAGGTGCAACTGGTGGCGGCGGGCGTGCACTCGCGTCGTCGGGCGGCGAACGAGCTGGGCGTGGAGGACCCGGAAGAGGAGCTCCGCCGCTGTCAGGAGGAACAGCCGGCTAGTCCACCGCTTTCCGCTGCAGGTTCAGGGGCGGCAGGCGCTTAACGAGTGACGCATTGCGCCCCCACAGCCTCAGTCAAGGGGAATTAAGTACCACCATATTGTGAGGCTGTGGGGTGCTTTCTTATTTCGCGTAGTTGCTCGCGCCTGCCCAGTCGATCAGGACGACCGGCTCATCTCCGACGACCCAGCCATCGTGTCCGGACGGAAGGAGGGACACCTCCCCCGGGCCGACCTCGAACTCGGTGCCATCCGCCATGAGGACGTGCAGGCGTCCGGACAGGTGGTACTGGAAATGAGGCGCCTCGCACCATTCGGTCCCGGCGATGGGCTTCACGTGCTTGGACCACCTCCAGCCCGGCTGCAGGGTGAGACGCCCGACGGTCCCGCCCCCGATATTGATCAGGTCCAGCCTTCCCTTCTCGAAGGTTCTCGTCTCATCA
>JALHUB010000243.1 GCA_022865685.1 Dehalococcoidia bacterium
CGACGAGTCCTGCCAGCATCAGCGGCTCCCGGAAGGCCATGTTGAACTCGTAGCGGTGGCGGTGACGTTCCATCACCTCGTCCGTTCCGTAGGCCTCGCGCGCCTTCGTGCCGGCGACCAGGCGGCAGGGGTAGGCGCCGAGTCGCATCGTTCCGCCCATCTGGTTGACTCCTTGCTGTTCTTCGAGCAGGCTTATTACCGGGTAGGGCGTGTTGGGGTCGAACTCGGTGGAGTTCGCGCTGTCGTCGCCGAAGGCCTTGCGCGCCATCTCCACCACCATCACCTGCATCCCCAGACAGAGCCCCAGGTAGGGTATCTCCTGCTCGCGGGCGAAGCGCGCCGCCTTGACCTTCCCCTCGATGCCGCGCTCGCCGAAGCCACCCGGCACAACGATGCCCTGCACGTGCTGTAGCGCCGCGTCGCCGCCGACCGCCTCCAGCGTCTGCGAATGCACCCATTCCACGTCGACGCCCACGTCGTGGTGGATGGCCGCGTGGATGAGCGACTCCCGCACGGAGAGGTAGGCGTCCGGCAACTCGATGTACTTTCCGACGATGGCGACGGTCACCCTACCCGACGGGTGCAGCAGGCGGTCGACAAGCTGCCGCCACTCGCTGAGGTCACGGGAGCCCGCCGGGAGCGATAGGCGTTCGATGATCAGGTCGCCGAGTCCCGCTTCTTCGAGGACGATGGGCACCTGGTAGATGCTGGACATCGTCCGCAGCGGGATGACCGCCCGCTTCTCGACGTCGCAAAAGAGGGCGATCTTGTCCTTCAAGTCCTGCGACACCGCGAAGTCGCTGCGGCAGACGATGACATCCGGCTGAATGCCCGCGCTGCGTAGCTCGCGAACGCTGTGCTGCGTGGGCTTGGTCTTGATCTCGCCAGTGGAGCCGATGTACGGCAGGAGGGTGACGTGGATGGCCAGGTGGTCGTCCCGCGCCTCCTCGTTCCGCATCTGGCGTATCGCTTCCAGGAACGGCTGGCCCTCGATGTCGCCGACGGTGCCGCCGACCTCGACGATGACGACGTCGGCGCCGCTCGTCCGCGCCACTTCGCGGATGCGGCTCTTGATCTCGCCCGTGATGTGGGGGATGGCCTGGATCGTGCCGCCCAGGAAGTCGCCGCGACGCTCCTTCTGGATCACCGCCTGGTATATCTGGCCCGTTGTGACGGAGCTCATGCCGGTGAGGTTCTCGTCGATGAAGCGCTCGTAGTGGCCGAGGTCGAGGTCCGTCTCGGCGCCGTCGTTCGTGACGAAGACCTCCCCGTGTTGGTAGGGGGACATCGTGCCCGGGTCGACGTTGAGGTACGGGTCCAGTTTCTGGATGGAGACGGAGATGTTGCGGCTCTTGAGGATGCGACCGATAGCCGCCGTCGTTATTCCCTTACCGACGGAGCTAACTACCCCGCCTGTAACGAATATGTACTTTGACATCTAATGAATAAGCGGCACTCGGTCCGCCCACCGGCGGACGGGAGGCGCCGCCCATCAAGTATTCTAGTCAGGCGCTACGGGAGTGTCAAGGGACTCCGCCGGCGATGAGAGCGGGCGGCTCCTCGCGGGAGACGGGTCGCACGGCGAGAGGGCCGGGCCGGCCCAGCAGCTTCACTTCCTTGTCCCTGAAGGCCGCCATCTGCACTTCCGCCCAGCGCGTCAGGTCGTGGCGGGCGATGATCTGCCGCATCGCCCGGGCCCGCTCGTGACGCTCCTCCGGGCCCATCTCCAGCGCGCGGTGCAGCGCCTCCATCGTGCCGTCGATGTCCTCCGCCTCGACGCCGAGCGCCGCCCGGCTCAGCTCCTGGTAGGCGCCCACGCCCGTCGACAGGACGACGACGCCGTCGCGCTGGTTAAG
>JALHUB010000244.1 GCA_022865685.1 Dehalococcoidia bacterium
CGAAGAGGATCTCGACAGAGCAGCGGCTGTTCTCGAGCCCATCGTCGAAGGAGAACGTCGCCCACACCGAAGGCGCCGCAAGTAGCCGCCACTGCCGCAGGGGGAAAGCTATTTGCGGCTAACGGTGAGCGGGGTCTTTAGCTTGTTCTCCGCGTCCTTCGTCGTGAAGCATACGACGAGATACGACCCCGCCTTCTCAACGCGGAAGGGGAACGCCAGCGTCCCGACGGCCGGCGTCGCGTCGGGGCGGCCGCCCGGATTCGCCAGCACGACGCCGTAACCGATCTGCTGGATAGCCTCGCTGCCCTGCCTCAGGTCGCACTCCACGTCCACGTCGACGTCGTACGTCTGGCGATAGTCCAGCTCCAGGCGCAGCTCCTGCCCCACCGTCCGCGTGCCCGTGATGCGCATCTTCGACAGCGGCTCCTGGTATGCCCTGTCGCTGCCGATGCTGCAGCCGAGCGCAAGGGCGGCCAGCGTCGCTAGGCAAAGGACAAGGGAGATTGGACGTTTCGTGGAAGGCATCGTTCGTGGCTCCCGGCAATGATAGCACAGCGATTGGCTATGCGCCGCGCGTTTGCCACCCCCGAAAAGCGGCTACTATAATTGGTGCGTGGAAACGCGAATGCTCCATCGCTGGGACGTGACGACGGCTGAGGCGCGCGATATCCAGAATCGCCTCGCGCCGCTGGTGGTGAAGGAGGGCGCACCTCATGACGTCCGCTTCGTCGCCGCCGCCGACATATCGGTCCGGCGAGACGAGCCGCTGGCGCGCGGCGCCGTCGTCGTCCTCAGCTACCCGGAGATGGAGGTCATCGAGCAGTCGGTCATCGAGGCGGAGCCGCGGTTCCCCTACGTGCCCGGCTTGCTCTCCTTCCGCGAGGCGCCGATACTCCTGCGGGCGTTCGAGCAGTTGCGTCGGCGGCCGGACCTGCTGCTGGTCGACGGGCAGGGGTACGCCCATCCGCGACGCTTTGGCATCGCCTGCCACCTGGGGCTGCTGCTCGACCTGCCGGCCGTCGGCTGCGCCAAGTCGCGTCTCTGCGGCCAGCACGTCCACCCGGGCGAAGCCGCCGGAAGCCGCGCGCCGTTGCTCGACGGCGACGAGGTCATCGGCAGCGTGCTGCGAACGCGCGACGGGACCGCGCCGGTCTACGTCTCGGTCGGCCACCGGGTCGGCCTGGAGGAAGCCGTCGAGTGGGTGCTGCGCTGCTGTCGCGGCCATCGACTGCCGGAGCCGTCGCGGGCGGCGCACATGGCGGCGGGCGGAAGACGGCAGTAGCCGCGCGACACTGAAGCCAAAAAGCGATACGATTGTCTTTGAGGTAAGCATGCGGGAGACAAACGAGGGGTTCAGCGACCTGGAACGGCGCATCAACCACGTCATGGTGCGTCTTTGACGTAGCCGCCCTCGAAAAGGAAATCCAGCAGATCGAAGAGGAATCGGCGCGCCCCGGGTTCTGGGACGACCCGGCGGCGGCGCAGTCGGCGATGCGACGGTCATCGCAGGCGCGCGAGACGGTGTCGACGTGGCGGGAGATCGAGCGCGCCGCCCGCGACCTGCGCGAGCTCGCCGGGCTGGCCCGCGACGACGAGGCGATGGCCGCCGAGGTGGAAGCGGAGACCCGCGCCCTCAGCGACCGCCTCGACAAGCTGGAGTTCGAGCTCTCCTTCGCCTGCCCCTACGACCGTCGCGGGGCCATCGTCGCAATCCACGCCGGCGCCGGCGGGACGGAGTCGCAGGACTGGGCGGAGATGCTCTTGCGAATGTACCTGCGCTGGGCGGAGCGTCGCGGCTACAAGGCCGACCTCATCGACGTCATGCCCGGCGACGAAGCGGGGATCAAGAGCGCGACGATGGAGATCGACGGCCGCTACGCCTACGGGCGATTGCGCAGCGAGCGCGGCGTCCACCGCCTGGTGCGGCTCTCGCCGTTCGACGCCGACCACGCCCGCCACACGTCCTTCGCGCTGGTCGAGGTGATGCCAAAGGCGGAAGGCGGCGCGGACGTGACGATCAATCCCGAAGACCTCCGCATCGACGTCTTCCGCGCCAGCGGGCACGGCGGCCAGAACGTCCAGAAGAACGCAACGGCCGTTCGCATCACGCACGTGCCGACGGGCATCGTCGCAACCTGCCAGAACGAGCGCTCGCAGTACCGCAACCGTGAGTCGGCGATGAGGGTGTTGGAAGCGCGGCTCCTGGAGAGGGAGGTCGAGCGCCAGGCTGAGGAGCAGACGCGGATCAAGGGCGAACACATCAGCGCCGGCTGGGGCAACCAGATCCGTAGCTACGTGCTGCACCCGTACAAGATGGTGAAAGACCACCGGACGGACTTCGAGACGAGCGACCCCGATACTGTCCTCGACGGCGAACTCGACCCGCTCATGGAGGCGTACCTGAAGATGACAATGGGAGGGAACGGGCATTGAAGCGGGTCCTGCTATCGATAGCTATCGCCCTCGCCGTCGTCACGGCCGCGCCGCTGCCGGGCGCCCGTGCCATGCCTACCGGGCGGGCCCAGAGCGGCGTCGTCGTCGATTCGACGAATGCTGAGAACGACTTCCCGAACGGCGTCAACTTCTCGCTTTCCTTTCACAGCGACGTCGACCTCAGCAAGCTCAAGGTGACGTTCCGCTATACGATCCCGCCGGAGGGCGCCAGCGTCTACGAGGAGCCGGAATGCGACGGCGGCACAAAGGTCCAGTGCACCTACAACCTGAAGAGCGGCCCCCAGCTCTTCCTCGTGCCGGGCGCCAACGTCAACTACTACTGGCAGGTGGACGACGACGCGGGAAACAGCGTGAAGACGCAGCCGGCGACGTTCATCTACGACGACACGCGCTTCGACTGGAAGAGTATGACTGAGGGCAACCTGACGGTCTTCTACTACGCCGGCGACGAGTCGGACGTTCGCTCGCTGCTGCAAACGGGCATCGAGGGGCTGCAACGGATGGAGCAGTTGCTGAACACGCAGGTCGGCTTCCCCGTCAAGGTCTTCCTCTACGACTCCGCCGAAGACATGCGCCCTGCCGCCATGTCAAGCTCCGAGTCGCCGGAACGGGGCGTGATCACTCTGGGCGAGGTCTTTTTCTCCGACACCGCCGTCGTCGCGCACGACGTCAGGCCGCAGGACATAATGCGCCACGAGCTTGCCCACATCGTGGTGCGGCAGGCGGTCAAGGGACCGTTCGGCAACCTGCCGGCGTGGCTCGACGAGGGCACGGCGATGTACGCCCAGTCCGACCTGCTATCGAACGAGGAACGGGCGCTGGAGTCGGCAATCGAAAGCGACGAGGTCCTGTCGCTGCGTGCCATGAGCTCCGCCAGCCTCGCCCACACCAGCGTCAACGTCAGCCTTTTCTACGGGCAGTCCTGGAGCGTCATCTCCTTCCTGGTCGACCAGTACGGCACGGAGAGGTTTGCGGACCTCTTCGCGACCTTCAAGGCAGGCAGCACCGTCGATAAGGCTCTCGAGCAGGTGTACGGCTTCGAGCAGGACGGGCTGGAGAATGCCTGGCGGGAGAGCGTCGGGTTGCCCGCGAGGAAGTCGACCGGCCAGCAAGGCCAGACCACGCCGCTGCCGCAGTTGACGCCGTTCGAAGGGAACGGCGGCGGCTCGGGGGAGCAGGAGGCCGGTAGCGGCGGCGGATTCGCTGTCGGGGCGGCGGCCCTACTGGCGGCGCTCGCGGTTCTCGTTGTCGCGGCCGTCGCAATGACGGCCGTCAGGCGGCGCCGCTAGCCGCGCTTCAGCGGTGCGTCGATGCCGTCCCCTTGCCGGACGTGGGGCTTCTGCCGGCGAGGATCTCGGTCGCGTCGTAGTAGGCGGGGCGGAAGTGGAAGACGGAGGCGTTGCCCCCCTCGGCGTCGTACACGTAGTAGAAGTTGTAGCCCTGCTCGCGGAACGCCTCGAAGGCGTCGTATTTCAACAGCCAGACATAGTGGATGTCATTCTCCCTGTCGACGGCCTCGCCCCTATCGGTGAGCATGCTTATCGCCCCATGGTCGCGCTCCAGGATGCCCAGCTCCAGCCGGTCCTTGTTGCGCATCGCGAACTGGGGATAGATGGAGCCGGTGAAGACGACCGAGTGCGGCGGTATGTCGACGGCCGCCAGGTCGCCGGCGTAGGCGCGCTGGGCCTTGAGGGTATCGAGGTCGGAGAGCATCATGCCGGCGCCGATCTGGGCGCTGGTGAAGGTCTGCTTGCTCACCTCTTCGTCGCCCGGGGACGTTATGTCGACAAACCCGGAGAGCACGATCAGCACCGCGACCGCCACGAGCACGGGTCGCTGGAAGTAGCGCGCCATCAGAAAGAAGCCGAAGGGGAATAGCGGTATCAGGTAGGCGACCTCATGAGGCAGGCGTGTGAAGGAGCCGAAGACGAGCGCCGGCACGGCGACCCATAGTGCGACGTGACTGTCGACGAGGAAGTCGCGCGGCAGGCGCTTCAGCCGCGGCAGCGACACCGCCAGCCCCGCCAGCACCGCCAGCGCGCCGACGACGCCCAGCGTATCCTTGCCCAAGAGCTTCAGGAAGCCGGTGAAGGAAACCTTTGCGTCGTAGAAGTTGAACATGCCCGGGCCGTACGTCGCGAGCACCGGCGAGTAGGCGACGAGGGCGGTGACGGCCATCGCGCCGGCGAACGGCAGCGCCGATCGCAGTCGACGCTCTCGCCACAGCCAGAAGATGAACGCGAACGCCACCCAGAAGGCCGTCAGCCGGAAGCTGATGGCCAGCCCCATGCAGAGCCCGGCAAGCAAGGGGCGACGGCGGATCAACGCCAGGTAGCAGCCGAGGACGAGCGTCAGCGACCACATGTAGTCCATGGTGACGATGCTGTTGATCCAGAGGAGCGGCGTGAAGGCAAATGCCGCCGTCAGGACGCCCTTCGCCGGCAGCTTCAATTCGACGAGCAGCCGCGCGAAGAGATATACCCCGGCCAGTGAGACGAGGGCCGCGGAGAGGTTCGTCCAGACCCAACCGGCGCGCACGAGGGGGACGGTCACCAGCTCCTCGAGGGGGAAGCCGGGCAGTCGCGACGGCAGGTATTCGCCGTGCGACAGGAGGTGGTCGGCGGAAAGCGCGACGCGCCAGGCGTCGGGGTCGGCCCCGTAGCCGAGGTTGAGCCAGGGGATGCGCGTCGCCACGTAGACGGCGGCGAAGGCGGCGAAGGCAAGCGGCCGCGTGAAGTCGAACTCGACGGCGCGCTCCAGCACGTCCGCCGGCCAGGCTCTTCTCACGCCGGTTGCCTCAGCTTCCAATACCAGCCTCCGTAATCAAGGCAGGATCAGGCCGCTTTCGGTGCGGGCCTCGCGCTCCTGCCGCGGCTGCTCCAGCGGCGTCGCGGGCCCCGGCGGGCCGGCCTGCGGTCGCAGCGCCTTGCCTTGCGCCACCTGCACGATCTGCGACACCAGCGTCGCCTCGTCAACCGCGCCGACGAGCACAGCGCGTTCGTCGATGATCGCAGTCGGGACGGCGCGCACCGCGTAGCGCTCCGCCAGGCGCGGGAACTCGCTTATCTCGACGACGTCGGCGTTGACGTGGGCGCTCTCCAGCGCCAGCTTCCCGACGAGGCGTGTCATCGGCGGGCAGTGCGGGCATGCCGGCGTCACGAAGAGCTGCACGTGGACGGTCTGCCGCAGCCGCCGGAGGTGTCTGACGGTCTCCGTGTCCAGCTCCACCTTGCCGCGCGACGCGTCGATTATCGCTTCGATAAGCGGCACGAGCTCGTTGCCGACGGGAAACCCGAAGAAGCGCAGCGGCCGGTTGAGGGCGCCCCTAATCACCGTTGCGGGGACCTTGTCGACGCCGAGGCGCGCCGCCTCTTTCGTCGACTCCGCGAATTCGTGCACGCTGAGCGTGATCTTGTCGGAGAGGGCAGCTATCTCCTTGAGGAGCGTCTGCGTCTCCTCGCAGTAGGCGCACTCCTCGCGACCGGGGATGAAGATAGGCAGTCGACGTTGTGTGAAGTAGTCGATGCGAACGCCGCCCGTCAGTTCGCGGGCGAATCGCGTTCGAAGGTATTCCTGGTCTCGGAGCGGTATCACGACATGGCCTCGACGCTATCGCGTTTCCCGGGATCGTGCTCTAGTGGCCACCAACAATATGGTCTGCCCGTCTCAAGAGTACCTGCCTGCACAGGTGCGGTACCGGATGGCAGTGAGTCCCATTTCTGCGGGTTGAAACCCGCAGCTTCTGCCAACAACGTCCTCCTGAGAAGCTGAGGGATTCATCCCTCAGAGGCGTTCCCCCCACCACCGACAACCCGGGTCGCTGTCAAGGAACACTGCTTCGCCCGCCGTCGCGCTCGCGCTCGAGCGCGACGGCCCTTCCCCTAACAACCCACAGTCGCTGGAGCACCGTCAGGTTCGCCAGCACCGCCAGAATCCACAACGCAATCCGCACCTGGTCGACCATCAGACCCACACCGAGCACGATCACCCGCTCCGGCCGCGTGAAGATGCCTTCGCGCAACTGCAAGCCAGCCGCCTCAGCGCGCGCCCGCAGGTAGCTCACGAGCAGCGACCCGACGA
>JALHUB010000245.1 GCA_022865685.1 Dehalococcoidia bacterium
CGCCCTTGATGTCACCTCCCCACCCGAAGCGGTTTCCGCGGTCATCCAGGTGAGCACCGGCTCAGGCGTGTTCTACCTCGACGACGTACAGTTTGACGGCCCACCGCCGCTTCCCGCCACCGCGACGCCCGCTGCGACGGAGACCCCGTCGGCCGAGCCTTCGTCGACCGCGACGCCGGCGCCGAGCGGCACAGCCACCCCTAGTCGCGTTCCGTCGGCAACGCCCAGCGCCGTGCCCAGCGCGACCCCGACGGCCGGCCCCGGTAGCTCGCTCGTCAACGGCGGCTTCGAGGACGCTGACGACGGCGTTCCGACCGGCTGGTTGAAGTACGGCGGCAAGCTATCGCAGACGGCGGAGCACTACCGCAGCGGCGGCCATTCGGGGGCGTTCCGCAGCGATACCGAATCGACGAAGTGGGCCTATCAGGCGCTAGCGGCGTTCGGCGGCAGCGCCTACGAGTTCGACGCCTACGTCCTCCTCGACGACCCGGGCGCGCGCGAGGTGTTCCTGCGCATCTCCTGGTACGAGAGCGACGACGCCGGCGGCAGCGCGATCGCTGTCTCCGACTCACCGGCGCGTCTCAGCGGCAACGACTCGTCATTCCGCTACCTGACGACGGGCGCAGCCTTAGCACCCCAGTCGGCACGCACCGCCAGGCTCAGGGTCATGCTCGTACCGGCGTCGTCTGCCACTACGACCGTCTACCTGGACGACGCGTCAGTCCGGCAAGTGGCACCGGAGCTTGCCGCTACGCCGGCACCTCCTCCGGCGGCTCAGGACGACCTCGAAGAAGTCGCCGGCACAATCGATGAGCCGGCCCGCAGCCAGAGGGGGCTCGCCGTTACAGCCGCGCGGAGCCTGCCACGACAGGGAGAATCGCCGTACGCGGTGAAGGTGAACGAGGTCACGTACGATCCCGTGCAGCCCGGCGACGAAGCGGCCTTCGAGTGGCTGGAGCTGTACAATGCCGGCGGCGAGCCCGTCGACCTCGCGGGCTGGACGCTGATCGATAACAGCGAGAGCGATGAGTTACCGCCGCTCGTGCTGGGAACACGGAGCTATATTGTCGTCGCAGCGAGCGAGCTTTTTCGAGACGGCCATCCTCTCGTCGACAGCCCGATCGCGGTGATCGAGGACGGCCGCATCGGCAGCGGTCTCGCCAACAAGGGCGACCATGTGCTGTTGTTCGACCCCTCCGGCAGGCTCGCCGACGGCGTCTCCTGGGGCGACGACGAAAGTGTGCTGTCGCCCGCCGTGGCAGCAGTCGCGCCCGGTCACAGTATCGAGCGCTCGTCGCCGGGCCGCGATACGGACACGGCGGCCGATTTCGTCGATAACGGGAATCCGTCGCCGGGCAGAGGCATCGGCGAGACCGCCGTGGCGGGCGCGGCCATCGAGCGACAGGTCCTTGGGAGCAGCACGATGTCGCCACCTGAGCGCGCGGCGCTCGAGGGGTCGAGCGACGTCAGGCAGCGGCTAATTGCGTCACTTGCCGCGGGCTTCGTGGCGCTGGCCGCCGGGCTCTCCGTCGGCGCGTATTGGCGGCAGCGGCTCAGCCCATGGCCGTAGATCTAGCGACGTAGCGGAAAAACACCACGCCTTTAGACCGATAGCCCGCGAGACCGATGAATAGGTGGGCCGCGTTGGCCATTTGGCTCGTTCTTGCCAGTGCAGAGAGGCGCTGCCTATAATCGAACAGGAGCGCAAGCACTGGAGAAAATGTCTGGAGGAGACATGGAGAAGGAACACCTTAGTCCCCCGACCAAGATTGCCTTGGACGGGCCTGTTGCCTGCGGCAAGAGCGCCGTCGGCAACCTGGTGGCGCGTCGCCTCGGTTTTCGCTTTCTGGACACAGGCATGATGTACAGGGCGCTCACGTGGCTGGTGCTGGAGCGCGGCATCGATCCGGAGGACGAAGAGAAGGTGAACAAGCTGGCCGGCGAGGTCAAGATGGAGGTCAGCGCGGCTCTCCCCGACTCGGAGGAGGCCAGTCGAGTGAGCGTGGACGGCCAGGACGCGACGGATTTCCTCGTGCGCCCCGACGTAGAGGCGGCTGTCTCCCTCGTCTCGCGGCTGCCCGCTGTCAGAGAGGCGATGGTCAGGCTGCAACGCGAGATCGCGGAGAGCGGCGAGATCGTCGTCGCCGGACGCGACATCGGCACCGTCGTCATGCCGGACGCCGACCTGAAGGTATACCTCGACGCCTCGCGACTGGAACGGGCACGCCGCCGTTACGAGCAGGCGCGACTCCGCGGTCAGTCGATCACCCTGAAAAGCGTCCTCGACGAGCTGGAGCGCAGGGACGGCATCGACAGCGCTCGCGAGACCTCGCCGCTGCGTGCGGCCGGCGACGCCGTAGTCCTGCCCACGGACGGCCTGAATCCCGATCAGGTCGTCGAGAGGATATTAGCGCTGGCACGTTGAAGTACGTAACCCCGCCCTTCTACGGGTCGCTGCTCCGTGTGGTGAGGGCGATAGTCTTCGGCTTCGCGCGCGTGGAGGTCACCGGCAAAGAGAACGTGCCGCGTAAGGGGCCCCTCATCGTCGCTGCCAACCATTTCAACAACGCCGACCCCCCCGTGCTGGGAGCGACAATGCCGCGTCGCCTGGCGTTCATGGCGAAGAACGAGATGTTCCAGTGGCCCATTCTCGGGCTGGCAGCGCGGCTGGGCGGCGCCTTCCCCGTGCGCCGCTTCGAGGCCGACCTGGGCGCCCTGCGAAAGGCCACGGGGGTCTTGCGGAACGGCGAGGCGCTCGCCATGTTCCCCGAGGGTACCCGCAGCACGGACGGCAAGCTGCACAAGGCCCATCCGGGCACAGCGCTGCTGGCGCTGCGCAGCGAGGCGCCGATCCTGCCCGTCGCCATCAGCGGCACCGAGAACGTCGTCCTCATCAGGCTCCCGCTCGATCTCCTGCGACGGCGGCGTCCGCACGTGCATGTCGTCGTCGGGCAGCCGTTCTTCCTGCCGCCGGTGGAGCGCATCACTGCCGACGAGGTGAACCGCTGCACGGACATCATCATGGGACGCATCGCTGCCATGCTGCCGCCGCTGTCCCGGGGCGAATACGCCGACGCGGTACCCACCCCCTCCGAGCCGGAAAGAGCGCAGTGACCGCCGATGGAGATCATCCGCGCGAGCGACATGGGCTTCTGCTTCGGCGTGCGTCGCGCCGTTGAGATGGCCGAAAGAGCAGCGGCAGAGCTGGGCGAGCTTACGAGCCTGGGCTCCGTCGTTCACAACCAGCAGGTCGTCCGGCGCCTCGCTGAGCTGGGCGTGCAAGTCGTCCGGACGCCCGCCGACGCGCACGGTCGCGCCGTAATCGTTCCGTCGCACGGCGTCGCGCCGGAGGTGATGGCGGAGGCCGCTCGCCGGGGGCTGCGTGTGATCGACGCCACCTGCCCGATGGTCACGCGCTCGCAGCAGTGGGCAAAACGCCTCTCGCGCGACGGCTTCACGGTGATCATCTTCGGCAACCCGGACCACCCTGAGGTGCGCGGCGTCCTGGGATGGGCGCAGGGAAAAGCGATGGCCTTCCCCGACGAGAACGCCCTGCAATCCGTGCTCCTGCCGTCGCGGATCGCGGTGCTGTCGCAGACGACGCAGACGGAGGGGCGCTTCGCGTCTTTCGTCGGCAGCCTGCTCGACCTCCACCTGAAGGGCATCCGCGAGATGCGGGTCATTAACACGCTCTGCAACGCGACGACGAGCAAGCAGGCGGCGACCCGGGAGCTCGCGCGCAAGGTCGACCTGATGATCGTCGTCGGCGGCCGGGAGAGCGCCAACACGCGCCATTTGGCGGAGGTCGCCAGCGCGGAGGGCGTCGAGACGCACCAGGTGGAGGAGGCGTCACAGATCGACGCCGCCTGGCTGCGAGGGCGGGCGAGGGTCGGCATCACCGCCGGCGCGTCGACGCCTAACGAGGCGATAGACGCCGTAGCGGCGCGGCTCAGGGAACTCGCCTGATGACCCTAACCCGCCGGTCGGCAGGCGGCACGGTCCAGCACGTCGCTCCTCAAAGTCTCGCCGAGCGCATCGGACTGCGGCCCGGCGACAGGCTCTTCGCCATCGACGGCCATCCCCTGCGTGACGCAATCGACTTCCGCTTCTACGCCGCCGAGGAGCGCTTTCGCCTCGCTTTCCGGCGCGACGGACGCGACGCGGACGTCGAGGTTGAGCGACGCTCGGGCGAGGACCTGGGCGTCGATTTCGAAACGACGGTCTTCGACCGCGTCCGCACCTGTAACAACGATTGCTTCTTCTGCTTCCTCAAGGGGTTGCCCGGTGGGCTTCGCTCGTCTATCTACGTGAAGGACGATGACTTCCGTCTCAGCTTCAGCCAGGGCAATTTCGTCACGCTATCGAACTTGACGGCGGCGGACTGGCAGCGACTGGAGGAGCAGCGCCTCAGCCCGCTGAACGTCTCCGTGCATGCGACAGATCCGGCGCTGCGACGCCGGATGCTGCAGAACCGCCGCGCGCCGGATGTCGTCGAGCAGTTGCGGCGGCTGGGCGAGCTCGGCATCCGCGTCAACACGCAGGTCGTGCTCTGCCCCGGCCTCAACGACGGCGAGCACTTGGCGCGGACCGTCAGTGACCTGGCGCAGCTCCGGCCGACCGTGCAGTCGATAGGCGTCGTGCCCGTCGCAGCAAGCCGGCACGCCTGGTCGCGGGCCGACGACGATGAGAAGGCTTCGCTGGCCCCGTGCACGCCGGAGTATGCTCGTCGGGTCATCGCGCAGGTGCGGCCGTGGCAGCGCGACTTCCGACGGCGCCTGGGCGTCGACCTTGTCTACCTCGCGGACGAGTTCTACCTGGCCGCGGGTGCGCGGCTGCCGGCCTCGTCACGCTACGACGGCTTTCCGCAGTACGAGAACGGCATCGGCATGACGCGGAGCCTGATCGACGATTGGCGGCGGCTGCGTCGACGGCTCGCGGCGCATGGCTTCGCTCGCCCTGCGCACAAACGCATGACCCTCGTCTGCGGGACGCTCATCGCGCCGGCGCTGTCGCGCCTGGCGTCGGACCTGGCATCGGTTACAGGACTCGACGTCCGCGTCGTGCCGGTCCAGAACCGCCTCTTTGGGCCCCGCGTCACGGTCTCCGGCCTGCTGGCGGGCGCCGACATCATCGACACACTGCAGGGCCATGATCTCGCCGACCTCGTGGTTCTGCCGCGCCATGCCCTCGACCACGCGGGCGCCCTCTTCCTCGACGACACCACGCCCGGCGACGTGAGCGCCGCGCTGGCAACTCCGGTCGCATTCGCCGCCACGATGAGCGACCTGCTCCGTCTGTGAATCCTTCGTCCCTCTGTCGCTTCCGTCGCCCTGTGACTCCCGCGATCTCTGTGCAACTGTCGCGCCCGTAAGGTACAATGGCGCTGTAGGCCGTCGTTCCGGTGGGAGAGGGAGGCAGGAAGCTTTGTGTGGCATCATTGGCTACGTTGGCCCGCGCCAGGCGGGACCCCTGCTGCTCGAAGGACTGCGGCGGCTAGAGTACCGCGGCTACGATAGCGCCGGCATCGCCGTCATGAACGGCGGCGGCGTTCCTTCCCTGGTCAAGTCGGTCGGCAAGCTGGAGAGCCTCGCTGCCTGCCTCAATGGCTCCTTCCCCGAGGGCACCGTCGGCATCGGGCACACGCGCTGGGCGACGCACGGCCGCCCCAGCGACACGAACGCCCACCCTCATTGCGATTGCGACAGTGACGTCGTCGTCATCCACAACGGCATCGTCGAGAACTACCTTGCGCTCCGGCAGCGACTGCGCGACGAGGGGCATAGCTTCCGCTCCGACACCGACACCGAGGTCATCCCGCACCTGATCGAGTCGGAGCTGGCGCAGGGGCAATCGCTGGTGGACGCGGTGCGACGGACCATCGCCCAGATCGAAGGCGCCCACGCGCTGCTCGTCATGTCGGCGTGCCAGCCGGACACGGTGGTAGCGGCGCGAGTTGGGAACGCCGGCGGCGTCGTCGTCGGCTACGGCGACGGCGAGATGTTCCTCTCCAGCGACCTGCCCGCTCTCCTGCCGCACACCAACCGGATGGTCTTCCTCACGAACGGCGACGTAGCGGCCGTCACCCGTAACGGCGCGACCTACTGGGCGGGCAACGGCGGGCCGGAGCAGCGGGTGCCACAGAGCATACCCTTCGACCCCATGGCAGCGGCCAAGGGCGGCTACAAGCACTTCATGCTCAAGGAGATCATGGAGCAACCGGAGGCCGTGCTCGATACTATCCGCGGCCGGATCCAGTTCGACCCTTTGGGGCTGCAGCTCGAAGACATGCCGCCCACGGACGCTCTGAAGCGTATCCAGCGCGTCGTCCTCGTGGCGATGGGCACCAGCCTGCACGCGGCCATGGTCGGCAAGCACTACATCGAGCAGATAGCGGGGCTGCCGGCGGAGGTCGATAACGCCTCAGAGTACCGCTACCGGAAGCCGATAATCGGGCCGGCGACGCTGCTGATCTCCGTGGCGCAGTCCGGCGAGACTGTCGATACGCTGGAAGCGATGGCAGAGGCCAAGAAGAGCGGCGCGCTGGAGATCACCGTCTGCAACACCCCCGGCAGCCAGGCGACGCGCGTCGCGGACGGCGTGGTATACACGCGCTGCGGCCTGGAGATCGGCGTCGCCAGCACGAAGACGCTTCTCGGCTCGATAGTCGCCCTCTACATGCTGGCCTGCTATCTCGGCCAGGAGCGAGGCAAGCTGGACGAGACCCAACTCGCCGAGCTGCTCACGCCCCTGGCGCACATGCCGCAGCTCATCGGCAGCGTCGTCGGCAGGGAGCACGAGTTCGAGAGCCTGGCCCACGCGTTCTTCCGGCATCAGGACTTCCTCTACCTGGGAAGAGGCATCGAGTATCCCATAGCCATGGAGGGTGCGCTCAAGCTCAAGGAGGTGAGCTACATTCACGCCGAGGGGTATCCGGCAGGCGAGATGAAGCACGGGCCGATCGCGCTGATCGACCAGGAGATGCCGGTGGTGACCATCGTCGTACGGGACGACCTGCGCGACAAGATGATCTCCAACCTGGAGCAGGTGAAAGCCCGCGACGGCATCGTCATCGCCCTGGCGACAGAGGGTGACGAGGAGATCGCGAAGATTGCGGACCACGTCATCTACCTGCCGGAGACGACGCCCCTTCTGATGCCGCTGCTTACGGCGATACCGTTACAGCTATTGGCCTACCACATCGCCGTCTACCGCGGCTGCGACGTCGACCAGCCGCGCCACCTGGCGAAGACCGTCACCGTCGAATAGGGGTTTCCCCCGGGGGGGAGCCGCCTATTGTTCTTATTTCCTTTTGCCCGATAATATACTGTCTTCAATTGCGAAGACCCCCGTTTCTTGTCAAGAACGACGGCGCATCGGAGTAGGCGCTCAACTCGCAGCAAGGGAGGCTGAACCAATGACCGACGAGCGAGACGTTGTTGCCTTTGAAGAGGTGGGAAGGGGCGACATCCCCCTGGTCGGCGGCAAGGGCGCGAACCTGGGCGAGATGCTTCGCGCTGGAATCCCCGTTCCCAGCGGTTTCATCGTCACCGCCGACGCCTACGGCCGCTTCATAGAGCAATCGGGGCTGCGGCCCAAGATCGAGGCGAGCCTCAACAGCCTCGACGTCCACGACAGCGACGCCCTGCAGAAGGCCTCTCGCGACATCGAGAAGATGATCATCGAGACGCCGGTGCCCACCGACATGGCCGACGAGATCAGGCGGCGCTACCGCGAGATGGGCGAGCCGCCGGTCGCCGTGCGCAGCTCCGCCACGGCGGAGGACCTGCCTGAGGCCTCGTTTGCCGGACAGCAGAGCACTTTCCTCAACGTCGTCGGCGCCGACCGGGTCGTGCAAGCGGTCAAGGAGTGCTGGGCCTCCCTTTTCGAAGCGCGGGCCATCTTCTACCGCTCTGAGAACGCCTTCGAGCACATGAAGGTGAAGATCGCCGTCCCCGTGCAGAAGATGGTGCAGTCGGAGTTCTCCGGCGTCATGTTCACGGTAGAGCCGGTCACCAGCGACCGCTCCAAGATAACCGTGGAGGCGATTGTCGGCCTGGGCGAAGGGCTCGTCTCCGGCGAGATCAGCCCCGACATGTACATCGTTGACAAGGCATCAATGCGCATCGTCGAGAAGCACGTCGCGGCGCAGGATCGGCATCTCGCCCGCACTGCTGTGGGCGGGGGCAAGGGCATCGCCGACATCTCCTGGCAGGAAGTGCCCTCTAGCTTGCGCAGCAGCCAGAAGCTCAGCGACGATGAGATCATACACGTCGCCGAGATCGGCAAGCGGATAGAAGAGCACTACGGCTTCCCGCAGGACATCGAATGGGCCAAAGAGGACCACGAATTCTTCATTGTGCAGACGCGCCCCGTCACTACTCTGGCCGCGGCGGCCGTCGCCGCAGGGGCGGCGGTGGAAGAGACAGCGCCGTTGCTTCTCAAGGGCTCCGCAGCTAGCCCGGGCGCCGCAGTAGGAGAGGTGAAGATCATCCTCGACCCCGAACAGATCGGACGCGTCCTCGACGGCGATATTCTGGTCGCTGAGATGACCACGCCCGACTTCGTGCCGGCCATGAAGCGCGCGCTCGCCATCGTCACCGACCGCGGCGGACGCACGGCGCATGCCGCCATCGTCAGCCGCGAGTTGGGCATCCCCTGCGTCGTCGGCACGGGCGAAGCCACCAAGATCCTCCACGACGGGCAGATCGTCACGGTCGACGGAGCCCGCGGTCTCGTCTACGACGGCCGTGCCCAGGCCACCCTGACGCGCGCCGAGCAGGACAAGGCCGCCGCCACCGCTTCTTCCGCCAAGACGAAGACGCGTGTTTATGTCAACCTGGCGCAGCCCGACCTGGCGGACCGCGTCGCCGCCCGCAACGTCGACGGCGTCGGCCTGCTGCGCGCCGAGTTCATCGTCGCCGATATCGGCGAGCACCCGCGCTACGCCCTGGAGCAGGGCCGCGGCGAAGAATTCACGCAGAAGATGGCCAAGGGCATCACGGCGTTCGCCGCCGCCTTCGACCCGCGTCCCGTCGTCTACCGCACCACCGACTTCAAGACCAACGAATACGCCGGCTTGAAGGGCGGCGAGAAGTACGAGCAGGGGGAAGAGAACCCGATGATCGGCTTCCGCGGCGCCTCGCGCTACATCCGCGACCGCGAGGTCTTCCAGCTAGAGGTGGAGGCCATCAAGCGGGTCCGTCAGCAGCACAAGAACCTTCACGTCATGATCCCCTTCGTGCGCACGCCGGAGGAGATGGCGGGCGTCAAGAAGGCGCTGGAAGAGCTCGGCCTCAAGCAGTCGCCGGAGTTCAAGCTCTGGATGATGGTGGAGATTCCCTCCAACGTCATCCTCCTCAACGAGTTCATCGACGTCGGCATCGACGGCGTCTCCATCGGCTCGAACGACCTGACGCAGCTCACGCTCGGCATCGACCGTGACAACGCGATCTTGGCGAAGGACTTCGACGAGCGCAACCTGGCGGTGATGCGGTCACTGGAGCAGATAGTGAAGACCTGCCGCCAGCGCGGTGTTACGTCGTCCATCTGCGGCCAGGCGCCGTCCGACTACCCGGAGATGACGGAGAAGCTCGTCGAGTGGGGCATCACGTCGGTATCGGTGAACCCTGATGTCATCGACCGGACGCGAAAGATCGTCGCCGCCGCGGAGGCAAAGCTGGGAATCAAGCCTGACTAGACCGTGGGCGGCATGAGAATCCGCTGGCGAGGGCGCCCGATGGGTGCCCTCGCCTTTCGCACGTTACCTGCACGACCGGTTTCCTTGACACACAGCGACGTCCAACCTATCGTTTTAGACACTACTGGAACAGGTCGGGCCCAATCTTGGATTCACGTCCTCAGTTTCGTCTCCTCGTCGTCGTGACCGCTACGATCGCCCTGGTCCTCTTTGTCTCCTGCGGTGGGGGTGGATCGAAATCGGGTGGCATCGCCTTTCAGTCGAATCGCGAAGGCAACACCGAGATTTCCTTCATGAACGCGGACGGCAGCGACTACGTGGAACTGACTGACGATAACGGCGGCGACTATTCGCCCACATGCTCGCCGGACGGCTCACGCATCGCTTTCACGTCGGACCGCGAGGGCAAGCTCCAGGTGTACGTGATGGACCCCGACGGAACGGACCAGACTCCCGTCACGGACGGCAACGGCGGCGACATCACTCCCGCCTGGTCGCCGGACGGCTCGCAGATCGCCTTCGTCGCCGCGCGAACGGGCAAGCAGCAGATATGGGTCATGAACGCCGACGGCGGCGGCCAGACAAACGTCTCCAACAACGCCGCAACCGACCGCAATCCATCGTGGTCGCCCCATGGCGACCAGATAGTCTTCGGCAGCGACCGCGACGGCAACCTGGAGATATACATCATGAACGCCGACGGCTCCGGGCAGACGCGCCTCACCAACAACCCTGCAGAGGACTGGGACCCCGCGTTCGCGCCCGACGGCTCGAAGATCGCCTTCGTCTCCGACCGAGATGAAAGCGGCTCTGAGATATACGTGATCGATCTGAACGACTCCAGCGAGCGCAACCTCACGTCCACCGCCGGCAATGACCTTTCTCCCGTGTTCTCGCCTGACGGAGCGGAAATCGCCTTCGCATCCGACCGCGACGGCAACGCCGAGATATACGTCATGAACGCCGACGGCTCATCGCCGAAGCGACTCACGAACAATGCGGCCAACGACGTGATCCCCGACTGGTGCGGCAAGCCCTGAGCTCTTCTGACATGTCCCATATCCACGAAGTGAAAGCGATCCTCGAGGAACGTGAGGCCTCGCTGTCAACGTTCGCTGCCAGGAGCAGCCGCAGCCGTGGCCGCGAGCGACCGGAGCAGCCCTCGCCGGTGCGACTGGAGTTCCAGCGCGACCGCGACCGCATCATCCACTCCAAGTCGTTCCGGCGCCTTAAGAACAAGACCCACGTCTTCATCGCGCCGGCGGGCGACCACTACGTCACGCGCCTCACTCACACCCTCGAAGTGGCGCAGATTGCCCGCACCATTGCCCGCGCCCTCAACCTCAACGAAGACCTCACGGAGGCGATATCGCTCGGCCACGACCTCGGCCACACACCGTTCGGCCACAGGGGCGAGGACGCGCTCGCCGAGCTGCTGCCGGAGGGCTTCTCGCATAATGAGCAGAGCCTGCGGGTCGTCGAGTGCCTCGAGCGGGGCGGCACAGGACTGAACCTGACGTGGGAGGTCCGCGACGGCATCCTCCATCACTCGAAGCCGCGCGAAGGGGTGATGGTGGCTGAATCCGATCTGCCGGCGACGCTGGAGGGACAGATCGCGCGTCTCGCCGACGCGATTGCCTACCTCAATCACGATATCGCCGATGCTATCCGCGCCGGTCTGCTCAGCGACGACGACCTGCCCGCGGCGGTACGTCGCACTCTGGGCAAGCGGCATTCGCAGCGCATCAACACGCTTGTTTGCGACATCGTCGATAAATCGTGGGCAGCGACGGGCCTGCTGGGCGAGGACGTGACGCCGTCCATCGGCATGAGCCCGCCGGTGCTCGCCGCCACCGACGAGCTACGGGAATTCATGTTCCAGCGCGTCTACCTCTGGGAGGACGCGCAACCCGATGCGGCCGCCGCTCGCCGGCTGGTCCATCTGCTCTTCGAATACTATGTGGATCATCCCGACGAAATAAGCTCAGACTTCACCCTGCCCGACGATCCCGCCTGGCAGCGCGCCGCCGACTACATCGCCGGTATGACGGACACCTTCGCCATCGACCTCGGCCGCCGGCTTGGATATGAGGTATGAGGTTTTTCGTCGCGATGTCGCCTACTGTTGAGGCCGTTCTTCTGTTAGAATAGGCGCCGCTGGAGCCCTGACTCGCTGCCGATGCCATGAGAGAACCCCTGCGACCCAGTTCTACATCCGTCCTGCACAACCCCATTGCCGTCGCCGGCCTCGCGGCCGTTGCCGTCGTGATGGTGGTGGCGATAGCCGTCGTCCTCCTGGGCGACAGCGGCGGCGGCGACAGCGATACGAGCGCCAAGATAGCGCCCGCAGCCAAGACGCCCACGAAGCAGCAATCGGACGGCCCGGACGGCCTGACGGGCAAGGCGACGAGCACTCTCAACGTCCGCAGCGGCCCCGGCAACGGCTACAACGTCCTCGGCCTGCTCCGAAGAGGCGCCGAGGTCAGCATCGTCGGGCAGGACGAAGACGGTGGCTGGTTGCAGATCGAATACCCCGTTCACTCCAACCTGCACGGATGGGTTATCGCCGGTTCGATGGAAGTGCAGGGCGACCTCGCGCAAGTCGCCGTCGCGACACCGGACACTCTGCCGATGGCGGACATGCCGACATACGAAGCCGTCCCCACGGAGCCCGCAGAATTAGCGACACCGGAGGTCACCATCACGCCCACGTCGACGCCCGCGCTCTCGCTGCCCGATCTCGTCGTTAGCGGCTCACTCGTATCGAGCGGCGTCCTCGTCGTGACGGTGACGAACCAGGGCGCCGGCGCACTGACGGCGGCAGCGATCGACCTGGCCGTGTACGACACCCCGGGAGCTGACCTGCTCAACTCCACGACCTCTGCGGTCCAGGCACTGGCCGCGGGCGCGAGCATCGACATCAGGACCGGGTACTTGCCCTTCGGTGGGCCAGACCAGGTACTGGTCATCGTCGACCCCAACGGCAAGATCGCGGAGAGCGACGACACGAATAACCGGCTCACCGTCACCCTTTCGCCCGCCGGAACGCCTACCGCCACGAAGACGCCGCACCCTTAGGACTCATGCAGAACGCGGCGGCCGCGGGCAACGCCGGAAGCTTTCCCGCGTTAAGCCATGTTGAAGGGATAGACTGACTGCCCACCATGAACCCCGTGGAAGAGATCAAACAGCGAGTGGACATCGTCGACGTCATCAGCGAGTCGGTGAGCCTGCAGAAGTCCGGCCGTAACTACAGGGCGCTCTGTCCCTTCCATGCGGAGAAGGCGCCGTCGTTCTTCGTCTTCCCTGATAGAGGGACGTGGCACTGCTTCGGCGGCTGCGCGACCGGCGGCGATGTCTTCTCCTTCGTGATGAAGAAGGAGAACCTCGATTTCTCCGGCGCGTTGCGCGTCCTGGCAGAGAGAGCGGGCATAAGCCTGGGTCGAAAGAGCGGCGCCGCGGAGGAGACGGAGAAGGACCGTCTTCGCCAGGCGAACGAGGCGGCGGCCCTGTTCTTCCAGCACGCCCTGCTCAACACGCAGGCCGGCGCTGCCGCGCTAAACTACCTGACGCTGAGGGGCATCGACAGGCAGACAGCGGAGGCATTTCACCTCGGTTATTCCCCAGACTCCTGGGATGCGCTGCGCGAGCATCTCAAAGGGCGCGGCTTCAGCGAGGATGAGCTCTTGAAGGCGGGACTCCTCGTCGAGGGAGAGAAGGGCGCCTACGATCGCTTCCGCCAGCGCGCCACGATCCCGATCCGCGACGAGCGCGGTCGCGCCGTCGGCTTCGGCTCGCGCAGCCTGCCCAGCGAATCCGTCGACGGGGAGCCGGAAGGGCCAAAGTACTTGAATACGCCCCAAACGCCGATTTTTGATAAGGGCGCTATCCTGTTCGGACTGGACAGGGCCGCGGAGCACATTCGCCGCTCCGACCTGGCAGTCATCGTGGAAGGGTATATGGACGTCATCGCCGCTCACCAGCACGGCAACCTCAACGTCGTCGCAAGCATGGGCACGGCGCTCACCGAGCGCCAGCTTGGCCTCCTGCGACGCCTGACGGAGAACATCGTCCTCGCCTTCGACCCCGATACCGCGGGACAGGCGGCCAGCGAGCGGGGCGACGTCGTCGCGCAGCGCATGGGAGCGCAGATCCGGGTCATGAAGCTGCCGAAGGGCCGCGACCCGGACGATATCATCCGCGCCGACCCGGACGCCTGGCGTCGCTTCGTCATCGAAGCGGAAGCACCGAAGGCCTTCTCCGCCGCGATCATCCAGTCGACGCCGACGGAGCACGGCAGACGCACCGGCGCGAAGCGGAAAGCAGCGCCGGCCGCGGCAGAGGAGAGGGTCGACCTCTCGAAAGGCGAAGAGACCTGCCTCGCCCTGCTCGTCCGCTATCCGCATCTGCGCGCCGAAGGGATGGCAATCGGTGAGGAGCTATTCGAGGACACCCTGAACCGGCAGATCTTCGAGGTCTGGCGCGAAGCCGGGCCGGACGGCGAGCTTCGAGAGAAGGTGGCGGAGGAGTCGCTGCGCCAGCGGCTGGAGCGCATCGTCGCCAGGGACCTGCCGCCGTTCGACCCCACGCAGGCGCAGCGGGCGCTCGCTACCTGTACGGAGCGCTTGAAAAAGACTAGAATAAGAGATGAGAAGAGAGCTAGAAACTCGGAGATTGCCGAGAAAGAACAGAGACTAGGCGCTGGACGCCTGGTTGAGTATGCCCAGAAGACAATGCAGGGCGAAGCTCTCCCCCAGGACCTGCCCGAAGATGAGACCGCCGGCGTAACGGCCCTGGTGCGGGACATGGAGGCAGGTCTGGAACTTCATGACAAGCGCGAACCCCCCGACGGCGGGAAGAACCCAAGCAAGGAACAGCAGCACATTTGACTATGACTAATGAATTCGACGAACGAGAAGAAGCAGAGGACGAGATCTCCATCGAGGACGAGGAGAAGAAGCCGAAAGGACTCCTGAACCTCGGCGTCCACGAGGAAGACGAGCTCGAACCCCTGGAGAGGGTGTACAACCGCCTTTCCGACAGGGGACTGTCGGTGATCGACACCGACAGAGAAGCGGTGCCGGCAGCCGAACCCGCGGACACAGAAACCGAGCTCTGGCCCGAACCCGAAGAGAAGCCCAAGGCCGAGAAAGGCGAGGACGTCCTCGTCGAAGAGCAGGAGGGAATCGACGACCCCGTCAGGATGTACCTCCGCGAGATCGGCAAGGTATACCTTCTGACGGCGGCCGACGAGAAACGCCTCGCCCGTGCCATGGAAGAGGGCAAGCACGTCCAGCGGACCGAGCGGCGCTGGCTGGAGGAGCACGGCCGTCCGGCCAAAGGCGCTGAGGTCCTGCTCAACCTCCTCAACGAGCTCCACGAATATCGGCGCTACTCGAACGGGGTCGCCAAGCACCTGGGCCTGAACAAGGCGTCGCTCTCGCAGCGCATAGCCGACCCCGTGTTCCGCTCCGCCGTCGACGGCGAGCTGGACCAGGAGCTGGCCGCGGCGATCTACGAGTCGCTGAAGCTACAGCCGGGCCAGGCGGAGCAGGCGCTCGTGCGGCTGTCGATCATCACCCACATCCTGACGCCGGAAATCGCGCGGCTGGCCGGCGAGGCCGTCGGCGGCGAAGACAAGCTGCTGCCGCCGCCCTGGGACAGGCAACAAGAGCTGGAAGCGCACGAGTCGGCGTACCGCTCGCACTTCGACCATCTGAAGCGAGAGGGCTTCAAAGCAGAGAAGCGGCTGACAGAGGCGAACCTGCGCCTGGTGGTGAGCGTGGCGAAGAAGTACATCGGGCGCGGCATGTCGCTCCTGGACCTCATCCAGGAGGGCAACATCGGCCTCATCCGCGCCGTCGAGAAGTTCGACTACCGCAAGGGCTACAAGTTCAGCACCTACGCAACCTGGTGGATCCGCCAGGCACTCACGCGCGCCATCGCCGACCAGGCTCGGACGATCCGCATACCGGTGCACATGGTCGAGACGATCAACAAGCTCGTGCGGGTCAGCCGCCGCCTCGTCCAGGAGTACGGCCGCGAGCCGACGAGCGACGAGATAGGCCGCGGCATGGAGATCGCCCCGGAGCGGGTGCGGGAGATCATCAAAGTCTCCCAGGAGCCGGTATCGCTGGAGACGCCGATCGGCGAGGAGGAAGACAGCCACCTGGGCGACTTCATCGAAGACTCCGCCGCGCTGGCCCCGCCGGAAGCGGCGTCGCACCAGTTGCTAAAGGATCAGGTCATGGAAGTGCTGGGCAGCCTCACGCCGCGCGAGCGGAAGGTGCTGGAGCTGCGCTTCGGCCTGGAGGACGGACGGAGTCGCACGCTGGAAGAGGTCGGCCGCGAGTTCAACGTCACGCGGGAGCGCATCCGCCAGATCGAGGCGAAGGCGCTGCGGAAGCTGCGTCACCCCACGCGCAGTCGCAAGCTGAAGGACTACCTCGAGTAGCCCTGGAATCGCCGCGGACACGAGCCGCCGCCGGGCCTGTCGGACGCTACTTGACAAGCCACGGAATTGCCGCTAAATTGAGCATGATAATCTAACCGCCGAACACCCGACTTGTTCGGGGACGGGGGAACCAGTCGAGGGGTTAATCCCGGCAATACCGGGAGGGGCAACCTTTCAGCCCTAACCCGTCAGCTAACCTCGTAGGCGTGCGAAAGGTCGGACCTTCAACGGGACGACCTTTTCTCTTTGCCCGTTGTCCGTCCGCAGGATGCGGTAAGAACAGGAACGGCAGGGAATCAGCCATGGAACCCGTCAACTCGGAAAGGCTCTCGGCAGCCTCCACCGGAACGTCCTATTCCACACGCATTTCGTCGAGTCCGCCTGTCAGCCTGTCGGCCGGCGCCGCAGCGGTCGCTCGCGGCCTCCTGCCGCTTTCGGCCGAAGTCGAAGCCGCTGAGTTGCCGTTCCCGATGACGCTCGGGCTGGGCGCGCCACTCACTTCCATAGCCAACGCGCCGGGCGCAATTGCCGTTCCCAAGCCACGGGCAGTCCCGAAGGAACGTCCGCAGCGCCTCCGGCGCGAGTACATCATCCAGCGCGCGCTGGAGATCTTACCCGGGGCCGCTGCCCTCCTCATCATCACCTCATTCATCTGGGGCAGGATCCTGTTTCCCCTCCCATTCGCACTCGCGCTAAGCGCCTTCTACTTCTACTGGGTGTGGCGGTCGTTCAATACGGCCATTCATATCGTCCGCGGCAGCTCTGTTCTCAAGAAGAATGCGAAGGTCGACTGGCGACGGCGCTACAATGAGGCCGCGGCGCAGGGCAAAGCCTTCCTGCGCTGGGAAGAGGTGCGCCACGTCGTCATCATCCCCAGCTATAAGGAGACCGTCGAAAAGCTTTCGACGACGCTCGACACCCTCGGCAACCAGACGCTGGGCGCCGACAAGCTCGTCGTTGTGTTGGCGCTGGAAGGCGCGGAGGCGGAGGCCCCTGCCAAGGCGGCGGCGCTCCAGGAGAAGTACGGCGACCGCTTCATGCTGTTCTTCCCGACGTTCCACCCACCGAACATCCAGGGCGAGATAAAGGGCAAGTCCTCGAACGAGAACTGGGCGGCGCGGATCGCCAAGCGCCGGCTCGTCGACGAGATGGGCTACGACCTCGATCTGCTCACGGTAACGAGCTGCGACGCCGACACGCAGTTCCCGCCGAACTACTACGCCTGCCTGACGTACAAGTTCGCCACCAACCCCAAGCGCTACCGCCGCTTCTGGCAGGCGCCGATCTTCTATTACAACAACGTCTGGGAGGTGCCGGCGCCCCTGCGACTGCCCAACTCGCTGGGAGGGCTCAACCACCTGGCGAAGCTAACGCGCAAGTATTGCGTATGCTTCCCTCAGTCCACCTATAGCCTTAGCCTTCGCATGGCCCACGAGGTCGACTACTGGGACCCCGATGTCATCTCCGAAGACTGGCATATGTTCCTGAAGTGCTTCTTCCATCTCGGCGGAACCGTCGACGTGGAGCCGATCTTCCTGCCCGTCGGCAACGACGGCGTTCGCGTCAACAGCTACTTCCGGACCTTCTGGGAGCATTACCAGCAGGCCCGCCGACACGCCTGGGGCGCCTGCGACATCCCCTACGCGATTAAGAAGTGTCTTGCTCACCCGGAGATCCGGCTGCGGACGCGTCTACGCCGCACCTGGGGTATTGTTGAGAATCACGTCCTCTGGTCAAGTCAATGGTTCCTGATCTCGATTCCCGCGGCGATCTATCTGCTATCCCAGTTACACCTCGGACCTCACATCGTCTTCGGACCGCAGATTCAAGTAGGGTCTTTTTCATTCCCAGCATGGTCGGGCGCAATACTGAAGCCGTGCCTCGCCCCTCTCATAGTGATGGTCATCTGCGACATGGCGATGCGCCCGCCGCGGCCCGCAAGGTTCTCGCGCTGGCTCTACCCGGTGCAGTTTGCTCAGTGGGCGATGATGGCAGTAATCACGTTCCTCTTCAACGCGCTGCCGGCGCTCGACTCGCAGATGCGTCTCCTCATCGGCAAGCGGCTGGAGTATAAGGTGACGGAAAAGGCGTAGAACCCCGACGAAGGCACAGAAAACAGGAGCCACTCTTGTCGAGCGGCTCCTGTCTCTAATCATCCCGAGAGGCCCCGGGGAGGTTAGCCCTCTCAGCGCTTAGCCTTCTTATCACCGTATAACGGTGGTGGCAACAGATCACTGATCATTGGGGCCAACTCGCTGACCCGGTCGCCCAGTCCCCCAGGGACAGGGCCTCACATGTCAACTTGCCACACCCCCCAAAGAACCCGGCTCTTTACCATAAGGCCTACCTCCTCCTTTCGGATTCTGGTTCCCATCCCGGGCTCAATTCCAGTATATCCCTCTATCTGAGGCTGTCAAGGGGGGTCCCTCGTACTCGGCGCGTCTCAGCTACCCGGCTTGACCTGTTCATGCCCACTATACCTATCGGACGAAGCCGCGAGATCTTTACCAGACCTCGGCGCCGCCGCCGAACTCCACCGTGAGCATCCTCGCCGGGTCCTGCGTCTCCTCGACGTTCGGCATCGCCTTGCCCAGCACCTGGCCGTAGCCCGTCGGCACGTACAGCACGAAGGGCAGCGACTGCGCGCCGCCGGCCACCGTCTGGATGTACTCCATCGCGAGGGGCGACACGGGATCGCTCATCGACTCGAAGTCGCCCGTGTAGGTGCTGCCGTTGAAGACCTTGTCGGCGTACTGGAACGCGACGCCGTACAGCGAGTCCACGGTGGTCATGAAGGGATAGCCCATCCCGTATATCATCGTGCCGATGGCGAGGAAACGCGCCGCCTGCATGCTGGGCCACTTTCCCTAGCCCCATGTCATCGCCGGAAAGACGGGGTCGGCGCCCTCCATCTCCATCTGCGAGAGCGTCAGCCCAACCATCGCGAGCGAGCTTTCGACGTACTCCTTGAGGAAGTCCAGCCCCTCGGCGTTGAGGCCCGCGTCGGCCCAGCGCAGCCCGTTCGTCCGCCCGACGAAGAAGCCACGGAGGGCGCCGTGCTGCTCAGTGCCCATGAGGTGTACGCCGTGTGCACCGGCATAGAGCTGGAAATCGACGATGCCTTTCTTGCCCGTCTCCTCGTAGTCGATTACGCCGTCGCCGTTCTCGTCGAAGGCGTCGAGGAACTCGCGGTGGAAGCTCGAGCCGGTCAGCGCGTCGTTCGCGCGGGCGTAGGCCATCACGGTTGCTTGCAGGTCCCAGAGCAGCTTGTAGCGGTCGTAGTAGAGCGCGCTTGTGATCAGCTCCGAGAAGCTGCCGCCGTCCACCTTCCCCAGGTGCCCCTGGACCGACGCCAAGCGACCGCCCTGCCAGACGTCGCGGCCGCTCACGTAATACGTCTGCCCACCGAGGCCTCGCTTTTCCGCGTAGTCGAAGAGGACGTGGCGCGTCAGCGGCGAGTCGAAGCCCTCCGCCGTGACGATGTTCGCGTCTTCCACCACCGGCAGCGGCACACGCCGCAGCCACTCCGACGGCGCCTTCCCCTGGTCGACGAGGCGGCGGGCCTCCGCCAGCGGCACCGTGTTGAACATATAGCGCGCGCAGAGAACG
>JALHUB010000246.1 GCA_022865685.1 Dehalococcoidia bacterium
ACCTGCCGTGGGGCGAGGAACGCGAAGGCCCGCCTATCGCTCTGGCCGGTGGACATGAGGTGGGGACAGGGCGATGCTGGCTGGGGAGGTGGTTCGTGGAAATCCCGGTATTACCCAAGTGTCAGAAGTGCAAGGTAGGAGACCTGGTGCCACTTTCTGACTTCGGCAGTCAGGGCGCACCTATCCACTACAAGGCATGGGCCTGCACGAACCCCGATTGCGGTTTCAATATCAAGATCCGCAACGGGGACCTTTATGTGGACGAACCCATTACTAGCGGCGCGCTACACACTCCCCGCTACCGGTAGTCTCTCCAGAGCCGTCTAGTCGAGGGTAGAGGCAATCGCTTCCAGTCGAGGCGTGTGCTGCTGCGTGCGCGGAGAGCGGCAGCGGGCACGTCACCCCGTCGCCACGGCTGGCCGCGCCCCAGCCAGCAACAGGCAACTGGTTCCCCTAACGCGTCGGTTGATGAAGGCAAGGTCTTCCGTTGGAGTCGCTGGCGCTTCACCTGACTAGGCCATTTTGCCGATGATTTGACGCATCTCCTCTGAGTTGAAGGCACGCAGCGACTCGGTTCTGACGTTGCCGGCTCCGGCGAGCCTGAGCATGGCGCTGGTAAACGCTTGGTCGTCGGACATTTCCACCACACAGAAGCCGTCCCACCGGCCCAGCGTCCACATGAATTCGCGCAGCTTGCCGCCGTGTGTCTCCACATCGGTCCTGAAGGCTTGAACGCGATCGATCGTCGCTCCGGCGTTCCTAGCGCCCTGGTCTGTCCATTTCCAGAGGACAAGATAGGTTGGCATGACGGGGAACCTCCTTTCAGGCTCTCTTGATGCAATCACGCCTAAAGAGTAAGGGCCGGTTATGCATCAGCGGTGATTGTTGACCAGAAGCACGTGCAGAAAAGATGAAGGAGACGGGGCTGGCGTCCTTTCCCGATCGCGGTGTCTAGCGGCCGATGCCCAGGTAACGGATGCCCAGGGATTCGATTTTGTCGCGCGATAGGGCGTTGCGCCCGTCGAGGACGGCCTTGCAGCCGCGGAAGCCGGCGAGGTCGAGGTCGCGATACGCCGCATGCCAGGCCTGGACGACTACGGCGTCGGCGTGCTCGGGTGGAAACGGGTCAGCAGGTTCCAGGCCGAGGGCGCGCACCTCTTCGGGAGTGAAGTACGGGTCGTGGACGAGCGCGCGGGCGCCGCGGGCCGCCAGCTCCTTCGACAGCAGGAAGGCGCTCGAGAACGCGGGCTCCTTGACGTCGGGCCGGTAGGAAAGCCCGAGGATGACGACGGTCTTGCCTTCCAGCCCATCGATGGCGTGCGCCAGCTTCTCGATAGCGTAGGCAGCCATATCGTCGTTGATCTCGCGCGCGGCTTCAGGCAGGCGGGCGTCGGCGGTTTCGAGCAGAAAGCGCGGGTAGACGGGGATGCAGTGCCCGCCGACGCCGACTCCCGGCTGGTGGATGTGGGAGAAGGGCTGCGAGTTCGCCGCCGCTATCGCTTCCGTGACGTCGACGCCGTGCTCGTCCGCGATGCGGGCGAACTCGTTGGCGAGGGCGATGTTGACGTCGCGGTACGTCGTCTCGGCGAGCTTGACCAGCTCGGCGGTCTCGCAGTTGGCGACGGTGAGGACCGCCGCGTCGAGTGCGCGTGCATAGAAGGTGGCGGCGCGTCGCGTGCTCTCGGCGTCGATGCCGCCGACGACCTTGGGATAGCGCTGGAGGTCCGTGAGGACGCGGCCGACGAAGACGCGCTCCGGACTGTAGGCGAGGAAGAGGTCGCGGCCCAACCGCAGGCCTTGCCTACCGGCAGGCAGGCCGGACGCTTCCAGCGCAGCGCCCAGCCGCTTGCGCGTGGTGCCCAGGGGGACGGTTGTTTCGAGTATCACGAGCGTCTGCCCCTGGAGTCCGGCGGCGATGGCGCGCGCGGCGTCGTCGAGAGCGGCGAAGTCGGCGCGCTTCTCGGGCGTGAGGCCGACGGGAACGACGATGACGACGATGTTGCTCTTGCGGACGGCGGCTGTCGTATCCGTCGTGGCGCGGAGGAGGCCGGCAGCGTAGGCGGCGCGCAGCTTCTCCGCCAGGCCTTCCTCGTCCGGGTACGGGCATTCGCCGGCGCTGATCGCGTCGACGATGTCGCTAGCGATGTCGCAGCCGGTGACGCGCAGCCCCTTCGATGCGCACTGGACGGCCAGCGGGAGGCCGATGCGGCCCAGCCCGACGATGCAGACGGAGAGGTCGCCGGTCAAGCGGGCCTCCTTGCGGGCAGGGGCATTGCGCGCCCCGTCCGCGCCGACTCGACGAGCAGGGAGGCGGTCTCCAGTGCGGCCAGGCCGTCTTCGGCGGTGACCGGCGGCGGCACGCCGCGGCGGACGGCGTCAACGAACGCTTCAAGCTCCAGGCGCAGCGGCTCCGCGCTCTTGACGCGGATGGCTTGCGGCGCGGTATCGCGCGACTGCCCGTCGCGGTCCTTTGGGTAGAAGGAGACCTGCTGGGAGAGGTAGTCCGCCTGGAGGAGGCCCTTCTCGCCGAGGATCGAAAGTTGCCGGACCTTGGTCGGTGTCAGCCAGTTGACGTCGAGGACGCCGACGGCGCCGCAGCGAAAGCGCAGAACGCCCCAGAGCATGTCCTCGTGTTCCGTGGCAACTCC
>JALHUB010000247.1 GCA_022865685.1 Dehalococcoidia bacterium
GAGTCGTATGTTCCCTGGGACGCTGAAACGGTGCGCCGGGAGGCGATGCGGTGCATCCAGTGCCCGGCCGCCCCCTGCAGCAAGGCCTGTCCCCTTCACAACAAGATCCCTGAATACCTCGCCCTGCTGGAGAGCGGCGACATCGCCGGCGCGGCGAACAAGCTGCGCGAGACCAGCCCCATGCCCGAGATGTGCTCCCGCCTCTGCCCGCAGGATCGCCAGTGCGAAGGCTACTGCGTCCTTGCCAAGACCTCACGGCCGGTCGCAATCGGCCGCATCGAAGTGTTCATCACCGACTACCAGCGACAGCACGGCGGACGGCGCATCCCGAAACTGGCGCCCGCCAGCGGCAAGAGGGTGGCCGTCGTCGGCGCCGGGCCGGCGGGCCTGACCGTCGCGGAGGAACTGGCGAAGAGGGGCCACGCCTGCACCGTCTTCGACGCCTGGCCTCAACCGGGCGGACTCCTCCTGTACGGCATCCCGAGCTTCAAGATGGACAAGGCGATCGTCGACGAGAAGATCGCGTTTCTCCAGAAGTTGGGCGTCGCGTTCCAGCCAGACACGGTCATCGGCAGGGACGTCAGCATCGATGGCCTGTTCGAAAGGGGCTTCGACGCCGTCTTCCTCGGCTACGGCGCCACGAGGGAGACGCCGCTGCCGATCCTGGGTCAGGGCCTGAACGGCGACTACGAAGTCGCAGGCAATGAGCTCGGCGGTGTCTACTGGGCGATGGACTTCCTCGTCCGCACAAACGTGCCGCCGGAGAAGCTGCCGGAAGCGATGCGGAAGCCGGTCGAAGTGGGCAATCGCGTCGCCGTCATCGGCGGCGGCGACACGGCGATGGACTGTCTGCGCACCGCCCTCCGTCTCGGCACCGAGCAGGTCACCTGCGTCTACCGGCGCAGCGAGGTAGAGATGCCGGTTCGCGCCGAGGAACGGAAGAACGCGCGAGAGGAAGGGGCGCAGTTCCACTTCCTGGCCACGCCCGTGCGGCTTCTCGGCGACGCGGAGCGCCACGTGCGCAGGATGGAATGCCGGCGGATGGAGCTGGGAGAGCCCGACGACAGTGGCCGGCGACGCCCCATGCCGGTTGAGGGTTCCGAGTTCCTGGTCGACGCCGACACGGTGATATTCGCCCTCGGCTTCGGCGTCGATGACGCGCCCGCGAAAGGCTGCGCCGGCCTAGAGACCGACAGATGGGGTCAGGTGACGATTGACGCAGACACCGGCGCTACCGGCCGTCCGGGCGTGTTCGCGGGCGGCGATTGCGCACACGGTGCCGACCTCGTCGTCACCGCCATCGCCGACGCCCAGCGCGCCGCTGAGGGCATCCACCGCTATCTGACGGAGCAGCGCGGCTGACAGGAAAGCTGGCCGCCCTACCCGATAAGCCGGCCCCTTTCGAGGGAAGCAGTCCACGAGGAGGAGAGATGGCAGAGATGGCAGTCGGCCAGGTAGCACCGGATTTCACCCTACCCAACGAGAACGGCGAGAAAGTGCGCCTCTGGGACCAGCGCGGCAGTCCGGTCGTGCTCGTCTTTCACCCGGCGGCGTTCTCGTCGGTCTGCACGGACGAGCTCTGCGCCTACCGCGACGACTACTCGCAGTTCGAGGCGAAAGGCGCGAAGGTGTTCAGCATCAGCCGCGATACTCACTGGACGCTAAAGGCATGGAAGGAGGCGATGGGCTTCAAGCACGCCCTCCTTTCAGACATGAAGGGCGAAGTGGCGCGGCTCTACGGCTGCTGGAACGAAGAGCTGGGTCTGGCGGAACGTCTGACCGTCGTCATCGACAAGGACGGCGTGATCCGCTACACAACTCGCAGCGAGATGCTGAAGCCACGCGACCATCGCGAGGCTCTTGCCGCGATCGGCTAGCGGGCCTAGACGCCTCTCGCGGGAATCAGGAGAGGTAATGACGGAACAGGACTCTGGGCGGCACTACTGCTTCGGTTGTAGCAAGCATAACCCTGTGGGGCTGCATCTCTCGTTCCGGGTGGAAGACGGCGAGGTGAAGGCAGCCTTCACGCCACAGGCCGAGCATCAAGGCTGGCCCGGCTTCGTGCACGGCGGCCTCGTCGCGACGATGCTGGACGAGGCGATGGGCTGGGTGACGATGAGCCACGGGATATGGGCGGTCACCGGCAAGATAAACGTCCGCTACCGCGACCCGGTCCCTCTGTTCCAACCGGTGACGATCGTGGGGATGATTGCGAAGAATCGCGGACGCTGGATCATGGTCCGCGCTGAAGTTCGATCGTCAGAGGGCATCGTGCTGTCGGAGGCCGATGCCATCTTCATGCGCGTGTCGGGCGACCGGCGGGCCGAGCTCGAAGAGATCTTTCGCGGCATGACGCTCGAAGACGTAGCGAAGCCGCTCTAACGGGTCCGCCACGAAGAAATGGGCCACATAATCCTCTACACGGGCAAGGGAGGCGTCGGCAAGACGACGGTCTCCGCCGCGACGGCCCTGCGCGCCGCCGAAATGGGGTATCGCACTGTCGTCCTGAGCACGGACGCGGCGCACAGCCTCGCCGACTCCTTCGACGCGCCTCTCGGCCCCGAGCCAACGCAGGTCGCCGATAACCTCTGGGCGCAGGAAAGCGACGTCTACTTCAACATCAAGAAGTGGTGGGGGATCGTCCAGGAGTGGCTGACGGCGCTCCTCGTCTGGCAGGGCATGCGCGAGATGGAGGCGGAAGAAGTTGCGGTACTGCCCGGCATGGAAGAGCTGGCGAACCTCCTCTGGATCACGCGCAACAACGAGAGCGGCAACTTCGACGTCGTCGTCGTGGACTGCGCGCCCACGGGCCAGGCGCTGACCCTGCTCAGCTTCCCGGAAGCGGCGCGCTGGTGGGTCGACAAGGTGCTGCCAGTGGAGCGGCGCCTGGCGAAGATTGCCGGGCCGGTCGTCCGCGGCCTCACGGGCATGCCGGTGCCGAACAAGGCCGTGTTCGACGCGGCGGAGGAGCTGGCAAGCCGCCTGGCCGAGCTGCACGACCTCCTCTCCGATCGCGAGGTCTCGACGGTGCGGCTAGTCGTCAACCCTGAGAAGATGGTCATCAAGGAGGCACAGCGCAGCTTCACCTACCTCAACCTCTACGGCTACGTTACCGACGCCGTGGTCTGCAACCGGCTGCTGCCCAAGGCCGTCGCTGATAGCTACTTCGCGCGCTGGCAGACGGCGCAGCGGCGGTACCGTCGCCAGATCGAAGAGGCGTTCTCGCCGCTTCCCGTGCTCACGGCGCCGCTCCTGGAGCACGAGGTCGTCGGGATCGAGGGACTGCGCGACCTGGCGCAACGCCTCTTCGGCGACGACGACCCGACGCAGATCTACTACGCGGCGGTCGCGCAGGAGGTGCGGGCGCAGGACAGCGAGTACGTGCTCAGCCTCGGCATGCCGTTCGTCGAGCGGGAAGAGATATCGCTGGCGCAGCGCGGCGACGAGCTATCGATAAAGGTCGGCATGTACAAGCGACAGGTGCTGCTGCCGCGGGCGCTGGCGGGCCGCAAAGCCGTGTCGGCGAAGATGGACGGCGACCGGCTGACGATCGCATTCGCGCGGACCGAGTAACACCACCTCCGCATCCCGGGCGGGCGCGGGGGCCCGCCCCTACGACAGGCATATGCCATCTGCCCCTACCTCAACAGCCAGCCGCCGTCCTCGAAGCCCGCCTCAGCCGTTGGGCAGAGCAGCGACGACGCGCCCGCGCGCCGTATCGTGTAGTGGAGGTGCGGCGCGTCGCTGTAGCCGCTGTCGCCGCTGAAGCCGGTGACGCCGCCGCGCTTCACCGTCCATCGCGCGACCGGCGTGAAGACGCGGAAGTCGCGCATCGGCGCGAAGAGCGTCGCGTAGCCGGATTCGGGACCGTAGTCGCCGAGGAACGCGGACGGATCGACGGCAGCGAGGGTCAGCGCCGGGGCGAGGTGACCGTAATCCGTGACGAAATCATCGTTCTCCACGGTGACGAACATGCCCTTGCCGCCACTGACTCCCTGGAACGGCGCTACGGCAGCGCGCGAGCGGTCCGGGTTGCCCATGTACGGCTCGCGGGCGACGCCGTAGTAGTCGAAGGCGTTGGTCACTGTGACGATGTTCAGTGTCGCCGTGCCGTCCATCGTCGCGCGGATGGGCGTCCCGACCGGCACATACCAATCGACCGCCGGCTGCCCTTCATACTCGACGTGGACGCGACAGTCCCAGCCGCTGCCGTTCGCGCGCTCCGGGTCGTCCGACGGCTGGTCGTCGCGACTGTATGACGACGCGTCGGCGCGCCTTA
>JALHUB010000248.1 GCA_022865685.1 Dehalococcoidia bacterium
CGCGTCACCATCGCCGGCAAGTACTGCGAGTCCGGCGACATCCTCGTCCGCGACGCCGAGCTGCCGAAGCTGTGGGCGGAGGACGTCCTGGCGATACCCGTCTCCGGCGCCTACTGCCTGCCGCTGGCCAGCAACTACAACGCCTCCCTCCGGCCGGCCGTCGTTTTCGTCAGCGACGGGCGGGTGCGCCTCGTGCGCCGTCGCGAGACCTACGACGACCTCCTGCGCTGCGAGGCCTGACGCTGTGTGGCAAACGATAGGGCAGGAGCGGGCGGTCGCGGTGCTCAGCCGTGCTCTGTCCGAAGGACGCGCCTCTCACGCCTACCTCTTCGCCGGGCCGCCGCAGGTCGGCAAGGCGACCGCCGCAATCGAGTTCGCGCAGTCTCTCAACTGTTGCGGCGAAGACCCGCCATGCCATCGCTGCAAGCAGTGCCATCTCATCGAGGAGGGCAAGCACCCTGACGTCGAGCTCATCAGCATCGGCGGCCTCTGCGAGGAATCGGGCGCCGACCACCGCGACCACTCGACAGACGGATCGAAGGAGATACGCATCTGCCAGGTGCGACGGTTGAAGAGAATCGCCAGCCGGGCGCCCTTCGAAGGCCGCTACCGCGTCGCCATCATCGACCCCGCCGACGCCCTGAACGCGGAGTCGTCGAATGCGTTGCTGAAGACGCTGGAGGAGCCGGTGCCCTCGCTGGTGCTCATCCTCGTCACGAGCCGCGAGGAAGCCCTCCTGCCGACGGTCCGCTCCCGTTGCCGCCTCGTGCCCTTTAACACGATGCCTTCGGCGGCGATCGCGAAGGCGCTGGCGGAGACGTGGGAAGTCCCGCCCGACGACGCCTCGCTCCTAGCGCGCCTCAGCGGCGGACGCCTCGGCTGGGCAGTGACGGCCTGGGTGGACGAGACGTTCCTGCCGGCGCGCGAAACCGTGCTGGAGGACGCCTACCGTCTCACCGCCGCCGGCCGCGACGAGCGCTTCGCCTATGCCAACCAGCTTGCCCTTCGCTTCTCCCGCGACCGCGAGAACGTCTTCGGCGTGCTGGAGCTATGGCAGGAGTGGTGGCGCGACGTCCTCCTCGTGGCGGCAGGCCGGCCGGAGACGGTCGTGAATGCGGGCAACCTGGACAGACTGGCCCTGATGGGCGGAAAATATACGGTAGAGGACATCGTGTCCTTCCTCGCGGCGTTGAGGAAGACACGCGCCTACCTACTGGACAACGTGAACGCCCAACTGGCGCTGGAGGTTCTTTTGCTCCAGTTGCCGGCATCGAGAAAGGAGAGACAGCTCCCCGACGCCGCGTCGCCGGCCGCCGTCCGGTCGCGCGACTAGCAGGCGACGAGAGCTGCCGCTATGACCGACGAATCAGCATCCGCCCGCCGCGTCGCTGGCGTCCGCCTCAAGGGCGCCGGCAGGGTCTTCTACTTCGACGCCAGGGACTTCGAGCTGCGGATCGGGGAGCAGGTCGTCGTCCAGACGTCTCACGGCTCGTCCGTGGGACGCGTCGTCATCACGCCCGAGCAGGTGGTCGCGGAAGAGATCAGCGAGCCGCTCGACCCCGTCCTGCGACCGGCAAGCACTGAAGACCTGGAGCACGAGGAGTCGCTGAAGGAGGGCGTGCACGAGGACCTCAAGCTGGCGCGCAAGAAGGTCGAAGAGCACGGCCTGGACATGCACATCGTCGGCGCCGACTCCAACCTCGAAGGCTCCCACCTGACCCTCTACTTCACCGCCCAACAGCGGGTCGACTTCCGCTCGCTCGTCCGCGACGTCTCGTCGACGGTGAAGAAGCGCGTGCAACTCCTCCAGGTGGGCGAGCGCGACCGCGCGAAGCTCGCCGGCGACATGGGACCCTGCGGCTACGCCCTCTGCTGCCGCTCCTGGCTCACCGCCTTCCCCTCGATATCGATTCGGATGGCGAAGGAGCAGGACGTGCCCCTGAACCCGTCGAAAATATCCGGCGTCTGCGGCCGCCTCCTCTGCTGCCTCGCTTTCGAGCACGAGCAGTACCGCGAGCTGCGCGGCAAGCTGCCGAAGATCGGCCAGATGCTGTCGACGCCCGCCGGCGAAGCGAAGCTCGTCGCCGTGCACGTCCTCAAGCAGACGGTATCGCTGCGCATGTCCGACACCCTGAACGTCATCGAGATGACGATGGAGGAGTTCCGCGGCCAGTACGGCACGGCGGTGAGACCGGCGGAGCTGGTGAAGCAGGAACTCGCGCCGCAGCCTGCAGCGGAGGCGCCGCCCGAGACGACTCCGCCGGCAGAGTCATCGCCCGATACGGGCGAAGGCGCGCCCCGGCGCCGGCGTCGGCGTCGTGGAGGACGCGGCCGCCGCAACCACGGCCCATCAACGGACCAGCCGCCGCCTCAGGCGTAGGACGCATCTATTCGTCGCCATTGCCGCGCGACGCGGGCCTGCCGATGCCTCCTTCTCAGACACCGATTGGTCCGCGCATACCGGGCCATCCGCACGCCCTTTTGTTTCCTTCGCCGCGTTCCATGCTGACGCCGTTTCAGGTCTGCTTCCACGTGAGCGACGTCGCCAGTGTCTGTGAACGAGCAGACCCCCGCCTTGCTCGTCGACGGCTACCTTGACCGGCCGGTTGCGGGAAACTATGATATATTAGTGGAGGCTGATATGTTGCACGTGGAAGCGACAAGGTCAAGATGGAACAGCACTTCTGGCACCGACGCGGAGCTGGGCGTATTCCTGCGGCTGCTCGGCGAGGAGAGCCGCCTGCGCATCTTCTCTCTGCTCACCAAGTCGGAGCTGTGTGTATGCGAGATCGAGGACGCGACAGGCCTCTCACAGTCGCTCGTCTCCAACCACCTGGCGGCCCTGCGACGCGCTGGCCTCGTCGAGAGCCGCCGCGACGATGAAGACGGGCGCTGGATATTCTATCGCGCCAATCGAGAGGCGGCAGCGGCCCTTCGAGAACGCCTTGAAGCGCTGCTGGACGTCCAGCTATCGGCCGGGGACAAGCGGCGGGCGGAGCAAGTATGTCGCCTGCGTCAGCCGAAGGCAACGTGAAACCGATAACCGTCCTCTTCGTCTGCACGCACAACGCATCCCGCAGTCAGATGGCGGAGGGCTTCCTGCGGCGCC